>NZ_JAYGIF010000005.1:0-130627 GCF_034931345.1 Pseudanabaena sp. CCNP1317
GTCATTGGTGCTGTAATGCACAAGCTGTTACGACAGGTCTTTGGTGTTCTCAAGTCTCAGCGTTCTTTCGATCCTAATTTTGTTAAAATTCCCTCTTGACTTTTTGGTACTCAAGACAGTATCTACAGAGATTTGTCAGTCAATCAGGTCTACATACAAACAAGTGCAGCAATCTTGGCAATTTTATCGGTGTTTAAGCCTTCCAATTCATCAAGGCTCAGCCATCCATCCTTCACCAATCCTGCAAATATGAAAACTAGCATGGGCAAGTGATAGTCGTATCGACCATCGACTTCATGGCGCTTAACACTCAAAAAGTCGTGCAAACGCCACATGTCGTCAATTTCAGCTAGATTGCTTGCTTTGTAACGGACTGAATCAATCAGAGAACTAATTTCTCGCTTATAGGCAATATCAAAAGCTTTCCTAGCTACCTCTTCTTCTGTTGTTGTCCACTCAGAATTAATTAATTGCATTATGAAAATTTAAAGTGATAATATTTATTTATGTTAAGAATAATAACTATATATCAATACTACGCAATTATCCACTATATTTCTTTACTTTTCTTAAACTATCACCGCTCTAGTAATGAGGATTTTGCGAATTTTTTTATTGATGCGTTACGTTTCTCTAACACATCCTACGAATAAGAATAATTAATCCTTCGCACTTAGTTGCAATGTGGCATTTTTAGCAAGCTCACACTGAACTTATAAAGCCTATAGCAATCCTAAATGGGTTGAGAGAGTGCGCCCCGAAGGGGCGCACTCTCTCAACCCTCCAAATCTTACAAATCATTTAGGATCGCTATATAATCTGAAGATAACTTTTTAGTTGTAATAATCTAATCAAAAGTGCAAGTAGTTAAAACTTATACTAAAATCTAGATTTAGCGATAAGTCCCTCAAAATTCTGAACTTTGACGAAGATTCATGCCATCTCCAACTTCTTCCTCCCTCCGAAATACCTTTGCCAGAACTGAGATCCGTCGTTTGCAAGACTTGCTACCGCAAGAGTTACAGGCTTGGGTAAAAGTACTTAACGCCGATGGTGTCCGTCCGCCACTGATCGCTTGTGAAGAAGCTGGTGGCGATGAGGTTGTGATCTTAGTCGATATGGTGCGCTGGGAACGCCTCGCTGAGGATCAGCGTAATTTGTTGTACTGGCATGAGGTTGCGCGTATCCAAAATGATGCAGTACCCAAGGATGGCTGGGAAGTCGCAGCATTAGCGATCGGTTTAGGTGGGGCAGTTGGTGAGCTGTGGGTACAAAATGGGTTGCTATTTGTGCTTGCGCTCGGTATCTGTGGTGTTGCTGGGTTTCAGCTATGGCGCAAGGGGACTAGTAAGAAAGATATTCGTAATTTGATTGAGGCTGACCAAGGCGCTATTCGTCTGGCGGTGCGGAATGGTTATCCTTTGCCTGCGGCGTATAAGAGTTTGGGTAGTGCGCTGAAGATTATGCTCAGTGATGCGTCTAAGGGGCGATCGCGTACATTAATCGAAAAACGCCTTGATGCTCTACGCAATGAA
This sequence comes from Pseudanabaena sp. CCNP1317, assembly GCF_034931345.1. Classification (NCBI taxonomy): domain Bacteria; kingdom Bacillati; phylum Cyanobacteriota; class Cyanophyceae; order Pseudanabaenales; family Pseudanabaenaceae; genus Pseudanabaena; species Pseudanabaena sp. CCNP1317. Next base: position 1,536 of record NZ_JAYGIF010000005.1, read on the forward strand.
GCCAATAAGGCAAGACGCAATTACGAAAACTAAACTAAAAGCAAAAAGTGGTAATTAAAAAACTAAGCTAGATTTTTCAGTCTATGGCTTATCGAATTTAATTACACTTACGGGCGAAGTAAAACTAAAATTCTTGGTGTTAATCCACCCAATCTTATCGTAAGCAAATTTTACAGCTACCCAATCCACATTAATCTGAGGCTGGATAGTAGGAAGAATTTCATTGCTCGATATCATAGAAACTATCTTTGATCGAGCATTTGGACTTTCTCTAATTTCTACACAGTCACCCACTACCCATCCGTACTGATTGTTTTGACTCTTCCATAACTTTGCAGATTGATCCCATCTAGCGATTATATTGCCTCCAAAAAGTTGCAAATCAAATGTTTCGTTAAGACTAGCTCCTGGTAAATCTGTAACCCCCAAATTAACGACTCTTACTCCATCTGGTTTTAGAAATAGATAAGCACGCGCTTGACTAGTATCGTCTCCCATGTAAAACGACAACTCTTTCTGTCCATCACCATCGATATCTCTATCTAAGATTAATTTGTGCATCCAATAACTTGCCAGACTAGTTCCATAGGAAATTTCTAGAATGTCTTTACCAGTTTTTTCTCCATTCGCAAATAGGGTATATCTTACAAATTTACCAGAAACTTGATGGCAAGTATTTGTAGCATCATATTTGGGAACCAAAACCGTCCGAATGAAATAACTTGCAATAATCAGATCGGATTTTCCATTGTTATCAATATCCTGATTGATTACGATTTCAGATCTTGGCAAATCTAGATTCGGCTCAGCATTTACCAAAGCAGGAAATAAGCTAATTGATGTTAATCCAAGACCTAATGCAATTCCAATATTCTTAAGCATAGTATGAATTTTACTCTACTGAATTTTTATTGCGAAAAGACGTAACTAGCTCCTCATTTGTTCCAAATCTCACAATAGCCTTACACTATCGCTACTAACTGCACTTACTCCCAAGCTTCCAACTCGATCGCCACATTGCGAAATAGAACCAGAATGCGATCGCGTCTGACTTCAAAATTAGCAGCAACCAGAATGAATCCAATCCCAGCGATAATACCAAGCGCCCACATCAAGAAAGAATATTGAGTAACTAAAAGAACCGCTTGAGTGATTACCAACAAAATAAACGTGAACGTTCCCATAAAGAGATAGGCTCTGACGCGAAAAGCTAGTCCTGCCATGATAAAGGCAGCACTCAAGCCCCAAGTTGCGAGCGCAATCGTGGGATTAGAAAAGGAATAAAGAAAGGCCACTAGTCCCATACCACCGCTTAAGAGAACTCGAAAAGCATGGCGGAGAGCTTTCGTATTAGGCGATCGCAAGTTTGGTTCGACTTGAGCAAAATATAGTCCAGAGAAGCCAATCGCCGCCACATGGATCATCGTATTGATATTGAAACTGGGCGATCCAATTAAAGAGACATAATGGAAAACAGCCCAATTCCATAGAAACACTGTGATGTAAGTAGCACGGATTTGGTCTTGAACTTTGGCATAGATAGCGTAAAAAACACCAACGATGATCAGGCAAGGTGTGGCGATCGCCTGTTGGGTGATAAATATAAAGATAAACGGCAATAGAAAAGCAGAGTTATGCCAAGGACGTTCTGCCCAGCCCCATTCTTCCCAAGGTGGTAGATAGAGCATGGTGGCTATAATACAGGCGATCGCCGCCGCATAGGGCTGAATGAAGTTCGCAATCAACCAAGGATTAGGGAAAGCAAAGTAAATAAAATAGGCAATCGCACTAATTGCGGTAGTTATCCCTGTATAAATCCAGAGATCTGATCCCCCTAAATCCCCCTTGTAAAGGGGGACTTGATCCATCCCCCCCTTTCTAAGGGAACCTGAATCCATCCCCCCCTTTCTAAGGGGGGCTAGGGGGGATCTCTTACCCTCGATGATCGCATAGACCGTTAGCGCAGTCCCAATCATTCCACCAAGTAAACCACCTGTCACCGATGGATTTAAGAAACTTCCCAACAACAAAAAGATGGCGCTAGCCGTCCAATGTAAATGAGCTGAAATACCAATCTCTCGGATCGAAAGTCTTAAATAGAGAGCGATCCAGTGGACAAAGAGTTTGTAGGCATAGGCGATCGCACAGCCTAATGTCGCCAGAATCACTAAACCATCGCCAAGGCTACCACCTTGAGAACGAGACACCATTTGATAGAAGAGTAACTCATAGGCGGAAAAAGTCGCTACTACCATGGACAAATAGGTAAGCGCTTTGAACATAGGGTTAGATTGGGAAGCTCTGCGCCCAATGCCGATACCGATGAGGGATGTACTTAGCGAGAATAAACCCGTGAGACTGCTGAAGCTACCGATTCTCAGCAGCGAACCCATCACACCGTAAATCAAGGGAATGACATCCCAACTGCGAGGATATTCATTTTTACCTGAGCGTTGCATCCACCAATCGCCGCCTAGTTGGGTGATAAAGCCCAAAGCAATATTGGCGATCGCTAGTTCAAGTGCTGAGCCATTCGTAACTGCGATCGCTCCTGAAATTAGCAGTTCCACACTCCATGCAACTCCCCATTCTGCCCAAAAAGGGACTTTCGCTGTAGATTGCCAGATCCGATAAATCAGACCTAAGGTGACCAAGATCGTACTGGGTAGCAGATTTATAAATAGTTGGTCATCACCATTGAAGCCAAAGACAAGAACAGATAAAGCCGTTTGTAAAAGCAGAACTGCTGTCGAGATTAATGCTGACCAAATATCAAAGGCTTGGGCATAGGATTGATTTAAGGATAAATTGAGATTAGGAACTTGGCGATCGCGGCGATATTTGAGCCAATGATTGAGAACATAAAGCAGAATGGCGCTACTAACCATGCCATTAGTCCAGAAAATAAACTGGGCTGTTGAGCCATCATTAGATTTGAATTGCCACAGTAAAAAGGCGATAAATAATAAGCCATAACCGACGGTATTAAAAGCGGTGAGCAGCGATTTGCTGCGGCGCGTATTCACTAGCATTAGGGCAAAAGCTACACCTAAACCAATTAAACGTGAGCCATCACCTTGCCATGTTAAAAACTGAGCGATCGCCAGTCCTGCAATGCTCAATCTGATTGCCAAATCGCGATCGGCAAATTCGCGCCAAGTTCCTAAAAAGGTTAATGATAAAGGTACGCTTAACCAAGCAACACCCCAAGAACTGGTTAAAAATAGTAGTTCTCTGTTATCACCTTGTCCTGAAAATGGAGCATTCCAGAGCAAGATATAGCTAAGGGCGGCTAAACTTGCGCCAATGTGCCATGCGCTATCGCGCCATGCTTGTAGATGGAGATTGCTCCCAGATATTCTCTCTGGGGGTAAGATGCCCTCACCCCCAGCCCCTCTCCCAGAGGGAGAGGGGGGCAAGATGTTTTCTAGGGATTCACTCTGCGATTGAATCTGAATTTGATTTCTTTCTCCCCTCGCCCCTTGGGAGAGGGGCTGGGGGTGAGGGCTAAACTTCCCAATTACTAAAACCGAACTCCATTCGATCAACATTGTAATGAGTAGAAAGCCGACCCATGCAAAGATCTCAGTGGAACGAGTAAAGAAGAAAGTACCTGAGATAATTGCACTAAGGCTAACGATATGGGCGAAATAAACTAGGCTATGCAGATCTTTGCTAGCAGGCGATCGCCTTGCTTGGATGATTAAGAGCGTAACGGCTGAAAGCGATAGATTGACAAATATCGGTAACGGATAGCCAAAACTCAGAATAGTTAGTAAAACCCCAAATCCTAAAGCCAGTAATTCCGCAGTATTGGCTAGATCAAACTTTTGGTGATCGCGATAAATTGCAGCAACTATCAAAGTCATAATCAGATAGGGAAACAGGCAAAATCCTAGCAAATTAATTGCCGATTGAGTTTGAAAGAAGGCTATTAATTGCTGTTTAGAAACTACTTTCCAAGCATCAGGAATTAGTCTTTGACCTAACCAAAGAATTTGCAAACCCCACAAAAATAAATAGGTTAAATCAATGCTTTGCTCTAGTTTGATCAGGCGATCGCAGAGTATCCATGCAATCAATAAACTAATCGTCAAGGTTTGCCAAGGATACTGATCCCAAACTGACACTAGCCAACCTAAACCCAGCAAAATTTTGCCTAAGTTCGCCTGAAATGACAGGTTTGACGAATTTACAGTAGTTAAATTTGAGGCTTCAGAAGGAGATCGCAACTTTTCTGCTTTATTCGTAATTTGCACTAGAACCCAGCCACAAACCCCAAAAGCTAAGCCTAATTTAAAAACAGAAACATTTCCAAATAAAAGCGCCCGACTAATCAACAAGACTGTACTATAAGCACCCGTAATCAGCGCAAGGGGAAATGTCGAACTATCCGCAGTATTTAAGCTTTGACGACGATTTAAAAAAGTGGAAATTGCAATCCCACTGATCCCCAAATATACGGCAATTAATGGATAGTATGGGGATACAAACCAGCCCAGATGTAGCCAACCCAGTAATAAAATCACTAAAACTGAAATTTGGCTAAGTTGTCTTTTGGTGCGTTTTTTCTTTTGGTTAGTGGATGCGTCCTCAGATAGAGCCTGAGTTTCGCGAAATGTAAAAGATGTTTGTAATAGAAAAACGGCGATCGCTGAAAGTAAACAACCCGCGATCGCACTAATTCCTATTCCCGCAGGATTTTTGAGTAATCCTAAACCATCCATCGCCCAGAAATTCGCGGGAACTAACAGCAATGTCACTAATTGCAAAGCGCGAGTAGTCATCCGCAGACGTTCATTTTTGCTCGTCCAGAAACTCACACCAAAAAATCCCAACGTATAAGCCAACAGCAGCAAATACTGGATTTGGGGCGAAAAATTATCCCATTGACTAGCCGCTAGTAATCCCGATGAAACCACCACTAGAAACACGCCCAAAAATAGCAACCACATGGTGCTGAATTCTGATAGTAGCGATCGCACGGTTTGCGCGACTTTACTGGGTTCTTGAGGTGCTTTGGGTTTTATTGGTATTTTCTCAATAGGCGATCGCGGCAATCGCGAACCCGAAATATTGGCAGGTGGGCGATTTGGCTCCGCAATTGGTAAACTTCTGCTAGAGATCGCTGTTTCTGTTGCCATTGCCTTAATGTCGCAAACAAAACGAGTTTCGCAAATTAGTTTTACTGATTTCTCTTTGATTAAGCCTAACTCTAGCCAAAAATCTAGCCCTTGGAGAATCAAATCGTTTTGAATCGCCACTACCGTTAGACGATTTGCCGAACTGCGACTATTGCGCCATTTAAAATCCACCTCAGATATCAAATCCCACTCAAACCAAGCATCTAAGGCATCAAGGATGACATCATAGGGAACTGAAATTTCCAGTTCGAGGCGCAAATATTGCACTGGTTCTGTTGGCATGGGCGATCACTCCAATTCAAAAATCAGGAATCGTCTTTATTATGACTGATTAAAGAAAAAATGTTATTAGGTAACATTTTTTCTTTACCCATAACCACCACCACTAGGAGTCTCAATCATAAAAGTATCACCCATTTCCATTTGTACTGTGGCAGTGCTAGGTAAATCAGCGATCGCGCCATCATTTCTAATCACATAATTTCGCCCAGTTGCTCCCGACTCACCACCATTTAAACCGAATGGAGGAATAACGCGACTGCTGGACAAAATTGCCGCAGTCATCGGTTCAAGGAACTTGATGCGTCGAATAACACCATTGCCACCTTGATGCTTGCCCTTGCCGCCACTATTTTCTCGAATCGCAAACTCTTCCAAAAGCACAGGAAATCGCCATTCTAGAATCTCAGGATCGGTCAGTCGGGAATTAGTCATGTGAGTCTGGATTGCATCCGTACCATCAAAATCCATCCCCGCACCCGATCCCCCGCAAATCGTTTCGTAATATTGATAGCGATCGCTACCAAAGGTAAAGTTATTCATCGTCCCCTGTGATGCTGCCATCACACCCAATGCACCATACAAAACATTGGCGATCGCCTGAGATGTCTCCACATTTCCCGCCACCACCGCCGCAGGATAGACAGGATTAAGCATCGAGCCTTCAGGGACAATAATTTCTAACGGAACAAGGCAACCAGCATTAAGGGGAATCTCATCATCAACGAGGGTGCGAAATACATAGAGAACTACAGCTTTGCAGACCGCTAGAGGTGCATTAAAGTTATTCCCTAATTGCGCCGAAGTTCCCGTAAAGTCAATCTTCGCAGTGCAGTTAATAGCGTCTAAACTGACTGACACAATAATCTGACTACCATTATCAATAGGATAAATAAACTTCCGTTCAACTTTTTCTTTTTTCCCTTTTCCTTTTTCCTTGACCAAACTAGCGATCGCTTTCCGAATCGCTAACTCGGCATTGTCTCGCACATGGCGCATATAGTTCTGCACAGTTAACGCACCATAACTAGCAACCATACGCTGAAGTTCTTTTGCGCCACATTCATTCGCTGCAATTTGGGCTTGCAAGTCTGCAATATTTTGGACTGGGTTTCGGGCTGGGTATTGACTAGAAGTTAACAAGGCAAGAGTTTCTGCTTCACAAAATTTGCCACTTTTAACAAGCTGAAAATTGTTAAAGAGAATTCCTTCTTCTTCGATACTGGTACTATGCGAAGGCATGGAACCGGGGGTAATTCCACCAATATCGGCATGATGTCCCCGTGAGGCAACATAGAAAATCGGCTGCTCAGATTCTATGAATACAGGGGTAATTACGGTGATATCAGGTAAATGCGTACCACCGTTGTAGGGATTATTCGTGGCGAAAACATCACCAAAATGGATATTACCTTGGCGATCGCCTATCAGAGCTTTTACACTTTCACCCATCGAGCCAAGATGTACAGGAATATGCGGTGCATTGGCAACCAGTTCACCGTCACGGTCAAAGATAGCACAGGAGAAATCTAGTCTCTCGCGAATATTAACGCTAGCACTAGTATTTTGCAGCGTAAATCCCATTTGTTCAGCGATCGATTGGAAAAGATTATTAAAGATTTCCAATTTAATCGGATCAGGAAGAGATCCACCTAAATCCCCCTTATAAAGGGGGACTTGAAGAGCATCTTCTCCCCCCTTTACAAGGGGGGCTGGGGGGGATCTATCTTCAGCCTTAAGTAGAGATTCCCCTAAATCCCCCTTATAAAGGGGGACTTGAAGAGCATCTTCTCCCCCCTTTATAAGGGGGGCTGGGAGGGATCTATCTTCGACTTTAGATAGAGATCCCCCTAAATCCCCCTTATAAAGGGGGACTTGAAGAAACTCTTCTCCCCCCTTTACAAGGGGGGCTGGGGGGGATCTATCTTCGACTTTAAGTAGAGATCCCCCTAAATCCCCCTTATAAAGGGGGACTGCATTATCTTCTCCCCCCTTTACAAGGGGGGCTGGGGGGGATCTATCTTCGGCTTTAGATAGAGATCCCCCTAAATCCCCCTTTGCAAGGGAGACTTGAAGAAACTCTTCTCCCCCCTTTATAAGGGGGGCTGGGGGGGATCTATCTTCGGCTTTAGATAGAGATCCCCCTAAATCCCCCTTGTAAAGGGGGACTTGAAGAAACTCTTCTCCCCCCTTTATAAGGGGGGCTGGGGGGGATCTATCTTCGGCTTTAGATAGAGATCCCCCTAAATCCCCCTTGTAAAGGGGGACTTGAAGAGCATCTTCTTGCGTTGCAAGAGAGAGCCGCCTTAATATCAAACAATCATCCTCATTTAACTCTGCTTCCCAATTCGGCTCGATCGCATTAGTCCCCGTTGCATCAATAATCAATGCTGCACCCTGCACGCGATCGCCTACCCGCAAATCCTCTCGCCGCAAGATAGGAGTTTCTTGCCATGCACCTGCCATGTAGACTTGTACTTTTTGGCTGTTGGGTGTTAGCTGTTGGCTATTAGCTTTTTTCCTTTTTCCTTTTTCCTTTTTCCTTGAAATAATGACTTCCACAGCGATCGCTTCTACCATCAGCACTTTATCCGCAAAGATGAAACCATAACGCTCTTTGTGCAAAGTTTCAAAGCTAGTTCTCAAGGATTCCAAAACATCGTGTGAGAAGTCGCCAATCGCAACTGTTAACGAAGAATCTGTGCCAGCATAGCGTAATCTCAAGCTAGTCTCTATCTGCAAATCACCGTTCGGCTGATCACCATGCAAAAGTTCTTTTATCGCTTCTTCACTTAATTCTTGAGCAATAGTTGCTAGTTCTGCTAGTAATTCTAAATTTAGTTCTGACTCCACTGTGCGATCGCGGATGGTGCGAATATCTGCTAATCCAATACCATAGGCGGATAAAACCCCTGCGTAGGGATGAATGAATACTTGCGTCATGCCTAAGACATCGGCGATCGCGCAGGCGTGCTGACCACCTGCACCACCAAAGCAACAGAGGACATATTCAGTAACATCGTAACCACGCTGTACTGATATTTTCTTGATTGCCATCGCCATTTTTTCCACCGCAATTTCTAGAAATCCTTGGGCAACGACTTCAGGAGTAACGGCTTGTCCTGTTGCTTGGCTGATGTTTTGGGCTAATTCTGTAAACTTCTCAATTACAACTGTGCGATCGAGTGGTAAATCCCCATTCTTGCCAAATACTTTGGGAAAGAACTCAGGCTGTAACTTCCCTAACATCACATTGCAATCGGTCACCGCTAAATTACCACCATTGCGATAACAGGCAGGGCCCGGAAAAGCCCCTGCGGATTCGGGGCCAACGCGATATCTAGCTCCATCAAAAAATAGTAAGGAGCCACCACCAGCCGCCACTGTATGAATGGACATCATGGGCGTACTTAGCCTGATGCCAGCGACTTCTGTCGAGAGCGATCGCTCATAGCTTCCTGCATAGTGCGCTACGTCTGTAGAAGTCCCTCCCATATCGAAGCTAATAATTTTCGCAAAACCCGCTTGCAAACAGGTCTGTACTGCACCAACAATCCCCCCTGCGGGACCCGATAGAATACTGTTTTTGCCTTGAAAAGATGTGGCTTCTGTCAATCCACCATTGGACTGCATGAACATTAATTTTGCAGTCTGTCCCCCCTCTCCTGCGGGAGAGGGGCTAGGGGTGAGGGTCTGAGATTTTGCAGTCTTATCCCCATCTCCTGATAAAGAGGCTCTAGAGGTAAGAGTCTGATTAAGTTGGGAACTTACGCGATCCACATAGCGCTTGAGAATTGGTGATAGATAGGCATCAACAACCGTAGTATCACCACGGCTCACAAATTTGATAAGAGAGCTAATTTTATGGGATATGGAAATCTGCGTGAAACCGATTTGCTGAGCTAATTCGGCTAATTTTTGCTCATGCTGAGGATAACGATAACTATGCATTAAAGCGATCGCACAAGCCCTAATTCCTAAATCATAAGCCTTTTGTAATTCTCTAATCGCCAAATCCTCATTTAAAGGAATGAGAACTTCTCCATGGGCGCTATAGCGCTCCTCAATCTCAATTACTTGCTCATAGAGCATTTCAGGCAAAACGATATGTCTAGCAAAAATATTCGGGCGATGCTGATAGCCAATGCGTAAAGCATCTCTAAAGCCTTTAGTAACCAATAAAACTGTGCGATCGCCTTTGCGTTCTAAGAGGGCATTAGTTGCCACCGTCGTTCCCATTTTAATTGTCGCAATTTGCTCTATGGGAATAGGCGCAGTTTGAGGGATACCAAGAATATCGCGAATCCCCTGTATCGGTGCATCGCTATAGCGATCGGGATTCTCGGATAGCAGTTTATGAATCAGGATTTCACCATCAGGATTTTGCGCGACAATATCAGTAAATGTGCCACCGCGATCAATCCAGAACTGCCACTTATTATTGTCTTGGCTCACTTTCGCTGAACTCTCAATCATTGTTATCTAATATATTCAAGACCAATCACTGTTGTTACGTGGAACGTAGATGATAAATCTCTTACTACTAGCGAAGCAGGGCAACCACGGGGGGATTGCCCCTACCTTTAAATGCAGGGCAACCACGGGGGGATTGCCCCTACCTTTAAATTTCAGGGCTTGTAGGGGCTGCGCCCCCGTGCCAGCCCTAGATTTATGGCATTGCAGGAATTTTTGCCCCGTAACATCAGTTATCAATATTTATAGCACTTTGCCTTACAGCAAAAAACAAAAGATAAAAGGGGGCGTAGAGCACCGTAATTTATGGATTTAAACATTGCCTCAGAAATACCTCTTACAATAGGAATATGAAACTTTCTACATTGCTCATCATTGTTGGTGCGATCGTCCTTCCTCTTGCATTCTTTGCCGTAAAAAAAGCTATGTCTGCTCCTCTACCCGTCGGATTTCCTACGCCTACTCCCCACGATACGATCGAAGTTAAGCAATATCCTGCCTATCGTTCAGGTACGTATACCTATGAAGGCAACCTCAGCGATGCCACCAGTTATTCCTTTAACCCGTTGTTTCGACATATCAGCAGTAACAATATTTCTATGACTGCTCCTGTCGAAGCTCGCTATCCGATCGCTACTATCGATCAGCCCATGCAACAGGGTAAAGCTAAGGTTTCCTTTTTGTATAACAATAACGAGATCAATCCACAGCAAATATCTGCTGATATTCAAGTAGAAGACCATCCGCCGATGCTAGTTGTCAGCTTAGGAATACAGGGAGCCTATGGCTATGGTAGTTATCCAGAGCATATTGCAAGGTTAAAGCAATGGCTAGTTAATCATCCAGAGTATGAAATTATTGGTGAACCACGAGAATTTCTCTACGACTCTCCCTATACGCCATCTCCGCTAAAGCGGCGCGAAGTCCAAATTCCCATTCACAAGCGATAATGAATCCTCAAGAAGTGCCGCGCACAGCGCGGCACTTCTTGAAACAATTAACTCACCTTACGCAGATAGAAAATCTGCCCTCATCCCCCAACCCCTTCTCCCAAGAGGGGAGAAGGGGAGTAAGAGACATTTTTGGATTTTTCTTGTCCCCCTCTCCCTCTTTGGGAGAGGGGCTAGGGGTGAGGGTCTTAAAACCTTCTGCGTAACATGAGTAATTAAGGACTAAATTTTAGGAGCGTTAAGGCGGAGTAGTTCTACTTCTTCGGGTGTTAATGACCAACCTAAAGCACCAGCATTTTGTTTAGCTTGATTGGCATTCTTCGCCCCAGGGATGGGGATGATATTTCCTTGGGCAACTAGCCAATTTAAAGAAACCTGAGCCAGTGTTTTATCATATTTTTCAGATAGATCCTTTAGCGCCGAGAATAGAGGCTCTAGTTTTTGCAAGCCCTTAGGACTAAAACGCGGATCAATGCGCCGCGCACCTTGAAGAGTCTTTACAGATTCTGGCGTGTATTTCCCCGTTAATAAACCTTGAGCAAGGGGACTATAGGCAAGAATCGTCACTCCCAACTGTTTAGCCTTTTCGAGAGTTCCATTCTGCTCAATTTGTCTGGTTAATAAAGAGTAAGGAACTTGATTCACCGCTAGAGGAATGCCCTTTTCGGCAAGATATTGATGAGCTAGCGCCATTTGAGCCGCAGAATAATTGCTGACTCCCACCGATTGAATCCGTCCTTTTTTCACTTCTTCTGCAAGAACTTCCATAAAGTCCTTGGTCTTGAGTAGAAATTCTAAAGGCCAGTGAATTTGATAGAGACTAATTTGCTCTGTTTGCAAACGCTCCAGACTAGCGGTTAGAGCATCAGCGATCGCCGATTTTTGCCAACGCCAAGGTAATGGGAAATATTTGGTCGCAATCTGCACTGGTTGGGAAGTTTGCTTGCAGAACTGGCCAATCAAGCGTTCTGACTCACCAAATCCATAGACTTCGGCAGTATCAAAAAATGTGATTCCTGCATCAACAGAAGCTTGAAATGCTTCTGCTACATCTTTTGCTCCAAAATCCTTACCGTAAGCCCAAAACAGGGTGTCACCCCATGCCCATGTTCCCACACCTAGCGCAGTTACAGTTGGACCATTGGAGCCGAGCTTGATAGTTTGCATATGTCTTTGATTAAACTTTTCCAAATAATTACTGATGTTACGTGGAAGGAATTCTTGCGATGGCGTAAGTCTAGGGCTGGCACGGGGGCGCAGCCCCTACAAGATCTAAAATTTACAGGTAGGGGCAATCCCCCCGTGGTTGCCCTGTTATGCTAGCTGCAAGAGGTTCATTATCTGAATTCCACGTAACATCAGTAATTATAACAATCATCACCAGAGGATGGCGGCGCTTCGCGTTGCCATCCTCTGGTTTTTTTTAGATAATTTGCGTCTTGCCATAGCTTGAAATCAATTTGTCAAACCATTTTTCTAGGCGATCGCCCCATACTTCTAGAGAATATTCCGCTTCAAGTTGTTGGCGACAGGTAATGCGATCAATTTGGTCTAATTTAGAAATTGCTTCAATCAAACCAGACACACTTCCCATTTCCACAAGAAATCCTGTTTTGCCATGCCGAACGATCTCAGTAAGTCCTCCAGAACGATAGGATATTACAGGCACACCACAGGCAAACGCCTCAATCGCCGCATTCCCGAACGCTTCAACCCAACGGGGAGTCATTAATAAAGCACTACATTGTCCTAGTTTTTGCTGCAAACCATCAGTAGATAAAAATCCTTCATAATGAAGTTCAGCTTTAGGAAAAGATGCTTGAATATCCAGCCAATAGCTCTGATCTTGAATTAATCCGAAAATATGCAAAGGGAACCCACTTTCCTGTGCTGCCTCAACAGCATCCTCTAACCCCTTTTCGGGAGAAATACGTCCGACCCATGCAAGACTTGGTTTATCTGGCTTAGTGACAAAATTATATTGCGTTACATCAATCCCCTTACCCATAATCATCAGGCGATCGCCATGACTAAAAGTATCTGCACAGGCACGAGTATTCACCGCGATCGCATCAGGGCAAAGCGCTGAGATTTTCGATACCATCCCATCCATTACAGGCGAAAGTGACGACATGCTGATCCAATGGGCGATCGGGCGGCGAAAAAATGGTGTGAGGTACAGAGGTAGCCAATCGTAGGCAAAGTTAAATAACAAATCAAACTGATCCTGTGATTCCCTCGCATAGCTCCACATATTTTCCAGAACCGAGTTTTGAGGAAGGACAACCATATCAGCGCCGACTTGAGTTTGCGCTGAAGTTTGGATAGTTCCTGCTATTTGAGTCAGTTTGGTGACATTGGTAACGGAACCTTCAGGGGCGACGATTTCCACTTCATGCCCTTTAGCAATTAGAGCTTTCGCCGCATTTTGCAAGGTCAATTCCACCCCCCCACCGATTCCCGATCCCAATGCTCCTACAGGAGTAGATAGAAATAGCAATCGATAATTTTTTTTAGTCATATTTTTACTTTGTACTGATGTTACGTGGAAGGAATTCTTGCAATGGCGTAAGTCTAGGTCTGGCACGGGGGCACAGCCCCTACAAGATCTAAAATTTATAGGTAGGGGCAATCCCCCCGTGGTTGCCCTGTTATGCTAACAGCAAGAGGTTCATTATCTGAGTTCCACGTAACATCAGTTTGTACTTTTAGGAATTATGCAAATAAACCAAGAACTCAAGTTCTTGGCTAAAAGCTCAAGTCTGGTGAAGCAGACTAAAGAATCTAAACAACCCGTTTCAACGGGTTTGAGCTTTTAGCCCGCACTTGAGTGCAGGGCTACGCCACCTCTTCTTTTACTTCATGCCCATTAGTCCCTTAGTTAGGCGCTTAATGGCGGCTCCTGCCACATCGCGATAACGCATCTCACCACAGAGAATCTTGCCCATGCGCTGACTAGCACTAGGACGCTTCACTCCCATCTTGTAGCCAAAACTAGGAATGCGATAGAAAATATTGGCAATACGTTGCGCCCATACCATGTCTTCTCCCCATTCTTCTTGAACTTTGAGAGTATATTGCTTAAGCGCATCAGCATTACCACCGATCGCTTCATCGATCGCTTGACCTGCAAACATACCAGTTAAGAGTGAAGGACGGATGCCCTCAGCAGTGAATGGATCGACGATACAAGCCGATTCGCCTGTGAGTAGCGCATTTTGAGTATGCAGTGGTTGGTGACCATCCCATAGGCAAATGGGATGTCCAAATTGCTTCATGGAAGTGACGTTAATTCCAAATTCCTGAGCATATTTCGCGGCAATCTCCTTGAGATTTTGCTTTTCGCCACCGATAAAAGTCCCTGCTCCGATGGAATAACCGTCAGCCTTTGGGAAGTTCCAAATATATCCATTTTGAACAGAGCCAAAATCAAAGTGAGCAGCACTGACATCGGGGGCAGGGTGTGGTGCTTCCACTTCGAGAGCTGCTCCCATACGACGCTTGCGCTCTTTAAATCCTAGCCATTTTGCCATGGAGCCTTTTGCCCCATCAGCAGCAATTACATATTTAGCTTCAAAAACATCATTTTCGGTTTTGACTAACCAGCGATCGCTTTTCCACTCAATCCCTGTAACGCCAGTGTTATCGCGAAGTTCTACGCCTAGTTTTTGGGCTTGCTGCACAAGGTGATGGTCAAAAACATCGCGTCGCACCATCCAAACGGGTTCTTTGGTTTCGAGGGCAACGAGTTCAGGATCGCCCATTTGCCATGTGTAGCGAATTTGTTGGACTGTCAGAGATACTGCTGGCGAAAAGTCAAAGTCAAACCACTCTTGTACCATTGGCGAAACGCCACCACCACAGGGCTTGTAGCGAGGCAGGCTCTCTTTTTCGAGTAGCAAAACCGATCGTCCTCGTTTTGCCAAATGATAGGATGCTGAACCACCAGATGGACCTGCTCCCACAACAATGCAGTCGTACATAAGCAAAAATTTTAGGTAAATGTACAAGAAAATCCTTTAGATTCTACCCCTAAAAAGTAAAGTAACGTGCGATCGCCTTTTGGCTTAGACAAGTAAGCAAAAGAAAACTGTAAAGCCACAGATCCCCGACTTTTTTTGTAAATTTGCAAGTTGACTTTGCTTGCTTAGAAAAAGTCGGGGATCTTAAACCTGTACTGTTTAGGAAGCTTGTTTGATTTTTAATCTAAAAAAGTTATGATATAGCAAATATTTCGCCGCTATGTCCTACGGGGTTGATTTACGGCATGGGTGTAGAGATTTGTTTTGATAGTTATTTGCGATCGCTAGCATCGGGTGTGTAATCCATAAATGCTTCTCCCAACAATAGTTTAGAGCCATTTGTTTTAAAAAACGTAATGCGTAAACTGGAGCATCAGCGATCGCTAATTCAATCGGGATATTGTAACTTGATAATTTAAGCTGATTTTAAGCTGTTATTGTTGTAGTTCCTGACTCAAAGATATTAGACAGTGCTATGTTTTACGGGGTTGATTTACATCATGGGCGCTGAGATTGGTTAAGTTTTTGGTAAGCTGTAACCAATGGTAAGTCAGGAAAAGCAAAGTTGAACTACAAGCGTACATTTGCAGAACTGGAGAAAAAAGCTGTCAAGTGGTGGCCGAAGGAATTAGAAGCAACGGTTGCTGCCGAGAGTGCTATTACCAAGTTAATTGCAACACAAGAACGGTTTATCAGTATTCTGAAACTGTCAGGCGATAATCCTGATCAAGTCTTTGATGTTTTGATAGCATCGGGAATGTCGGCAAATCTGTTCCTAAAACATCTGGTTATTCTCGCTGATTATGGAGGCGAATTAATTAAGCGATTGGGGCGAGAGTTTACAGAAACCTTTGCAGTCGATCCAGTTATAAATCGGCGAGTGATGCAGTATGTTTTTCGGGGAAAGAGCGAAGTATATGAATTTCAAGTTTTACCTGTTAATGGATTGGGTAATACAAAGCTAGATATTGATGGTGTTTCAATTACTAAGGTAGTTCCGTTATCTCCATTGCACAAAGACATGATCATGATTCTTTTGCATGGCGCAACTTCGGATGTCGCTCATTTAGCCGCCTTAGAGAAATGTGAAATCGGTGTTTTACTGGGTGATGAAATAGCGATCGATAAGTATGTTCGTGAAAAATATTTGTATGTCAGTAGAATTACGACAGGGGCAAATACCAATAGTCTTGGACAAATTGCTCAATCTTATGTATTAGAGACTTTACGAGGGTTTCTATCACAAGATTACCAATTAACTCGCAATGGTTCCATTATCCTAAATGGCTACGACAAGAGTGATGGAATGCCATTTGATGTAGTCGTCCAAAGGAATGGAAAGAAAATAGGCATAGAAGTTAGTTTTCAAGTGACGACCAATAGTGTGATTGAGCGTAAATCTGGTCAAGCAGAAAATCGCTTTAGATTGATGAATGAAAATGGCTTTTTGATTGCCTATGTGATTGATGGTGCTGGTAATTTTCAGAGATCGTCAGCTATTGGAACTATCTGCAATTTTAGCGATTGTACAGTTGCTTACTCAAAAGAAGAAATCGCAGTTTTAGCAAACTTTATTCAAGAGAAATTAAATAGTTAATTAAATGATTAATTTTATTGATTTATTTGCTGGTATTGGTGGAATGCGTTTGGGCTTTGAGCAAGCGATGCAGGAGATTGGCATCCAAACTAAATGTGTATTGTCTTCAGAAATAGATAAATATGCTCAAGAGACGTATGAACTTAACTATCAAGAGAAGTCAGAGGGGGACATTCACGATATTAAAGAATTTCCGAAATTTGATTTTTTACTTGCAGGGTTTCCTTGTCAGCCATTTTCATACGCTGGCAAACAAAAAGGCTTTGTGGATACTAGAGGAACCTTGTTTTTTGAGATTGAAAAACTTTTAAGTGAATATCAACCAAAAGCATTTTTACTAGAAAATGTTCGGGGTTTAACTAGTCACGATCAAGGACGTACTTTCAAGACAATTATTGAGCGATTACAAAATTTAAACTATGGGGTGTCTTATCTAATTTTAAATAGTTCAAACTTTGGTATTCCTCAAAATCGTATCCGTGTATATATTTTAGGGCTTTACAATCAACAGCCAATTTTATCTCTGAAATCTGACTTGGGCGCGACTGATTCCCATGATTTTAAGCGATCGCTTAGTCAGCTTACTTTATTTGATTCATTTACTAATAATACTAAAGTTGTTGCTGATATTTTAGAAGCAAATCCAAGTGCTAAGTATGATTGTTCTAAGGATTTTACAGCTAGATTATTAAAATTCACAGGCAATAGTCCAGAAAAACTACATGGATATAGATTAATTGATCATCGTAATGGTAATTCAATTCATTCATGGGAATTGGGAATTAAAGGGGAATGTAATGATTTAGAAATTGAGTTTATGAATGAGTTAATTGCTAATAGGCGCAAGAAAAAATTTGGTACGCACCAAGACGGGAAAAAGCTTAATCTTGATGAAATTAAAACCTTTTTTGACCATGAGAACCTTACAGAAATCATGAATGGTTTGATTTGCAAAGGTTATCTCAAAGAGACAGAAGGTAGATATAATCCTGTGGCTGGCAATATGTCCTTTGAGGTATTCAAGTTCTTAGATCCTCAAAGTATATCGATTACACTTGTGTCTAGCGATGCCCATAAGTTAGGCGTAGTTCATAATGGCAGGATACGAAGAATTACGCCCAGAGAATGTGCGAGATTACAAGGATTTCCTGAGTCATTTATTTTGCATCCTAAAGATACTTATGCTTATCGTCAGTTAGGTAATTCGGTGTCAGTACCTGTAGTTAGAGAGGTGATCTTGGATTTGTTCAGTCAAATCAATGTTTTGAGTGTTGCATGAAGTAAAATATTTGAAAAAGCTGAATTTCTCCATGGGTGCTGAGATTTGTCTTGATGGTTATTTGCGATCGCTATTTGGCAACTCATAGGGATCAATGGCATGATCTCTCAACCATGTTTTAAGTTCATTTAGTTCTCGGCGGATGTCATCATCAATCGCAAAACCTTCACCCAAGTTAGAAAGCGCTTTTTCAAGAGCTTTGATTCTTTTTGTAGTTGTGTCGTTTTGCTCTTGCTCCGTCCGAACTACACCAAAAGCATTATCAAATCTGCGTTCTAGAGATTCAGTAGTAAGGGCAATCAACAGCGAAAAGGCTTGTTTATTACCTCGATAGCACTGATAAACCCAATAGATAACTACGACCTCTAGCGGTAAACCTCTAAAGCGACTTTGACCGCGTGATTGTTCGCTATCAATATCAAATATCGCGGGTGTATAACCCTCTCCTGCTAAGCGTTCAAAGGTCTTAGAGTCCAAAAATTCGCGGACGTTTCGTTCACTTAACCCTACTAGATCCGCCGCTTGAGTCTGAGACATTCGATAACTGCCATCGGGTAACATAAAAGCATCGACAGTTAAGGCTCCGATCTCTACGGTGGCACGGGTTGCTTTAATTGATTCACTCATAAGTATTTTGCTTTTAGTTGTTTGTGGTTGTGTTTGGGGGCGATCGCTATTTCAATCGGGATATTTTAACTTGAAAATTTGAGCTAATATTGTTCCAATTCCTGACGCGAAGATATTGTCGCCGCTATGTCCTACGGGGTTGATTTACGGCATGGGTGTAGAGATTTGTTTTGATGGTTATTTACGATCGCTGGTAAGTGCTTATCAGCAGTGGTGGCGTTTGTATACGCTGACGGATGCGACGGGACGGGAAGCGCAACGGGTAGAGCGTGAGCAGATTGCACCTGCTTTTTTTGATTTTGGCTCTGCTTTAGACCTAATGGTGCAGACGGTGGACAAGGAAAAAGTAGAAAGTCAAAAGGAAAAAGGGGAAGAGGAAAAGAAGGAAAAAATTGAGCGGTTGCCTGTGCTGGAGGGGATCTGTAAGTATGCGGCGGAGCATGTGTTGCTGGTGGGTAGACCAGGATCGGGGAAGTCTACGGCTTTGGCGCGGTTGTTGTTGCAGGAGGCGGAAATTGCGTTAAGCGATCGCAACGCGAAAATTCCTGTGTTAGTGGAGTTGCGGTATTTGCCCTCGGAGGCGAATGAGTCGTCTGTATGCGATCGCATTCTTGCCTTTATGCATAAACACGATCCTGCTTTGGATATCGATGAGGCGGGGATTAAGCAGCTATTGCGTCAGGGGCGTTTGTTGCTTTTGGTGGATGGGGTGAATGAGTTGCCATCGGATCGCGGTCGCGCTCAAGTAAATCTCTTTCGGGAGCTTTATCAAAAAACTTGCCCGATGATTTTTACGACGCGGGAGTTGAGTGCAGGTGGGGATTTGGGGATTGCGAAGCGGCTAGAGATGCAGCCTTTGACGGAACCGCAGATGCAGCAGTTTGTGATGGCGTATTTGCCGACACAGGGGGAGAGGTTGTTGCGGCAGTTGTCGGGACGGTTGCGGGAGTTTGGGCAAACGCCTTTGTTGTTATGGATGCTTTGTTCGTTGTTTCAGCAGTCAGAGCAGATTCCACCGAATTTGGGGATGGTGTTTCGTGCTTTTACGGTGGGTTATGGGGACAGAATTAAGCAGGATGTGACGCTATCGAAGGATTCGCGGGCATGGTGGGGGCGGTTGTTGCAGTATCTAGCGTTTAAGATGACCTGTGGCGAAAATCTGACGGAATTGCAGGTGGCAATTTCGCGACGGGAGGCGGAGCAGATTTTGGTGGAGTTTTTGCGGGGGAAAGTGGAGTTTGCGGATGATTGTGCGGTGCGGTGGCTGGAGGATTTGCTGAAGCATCATTTGATTCAGATTAGCAATGACCGCATTGAGTTTCGGCATCAGTTGATTCAGGAATATTATGCGGCGGAGTGGTTGTTGGGGCTGTTGCCGAGTTTGAGTGATGCGCGGTTACGGCAGATCTATCTCAATTATTTGAAATGGACGGAACCTTTGGCGTTGATGTTGGAGTTGGTGGAGAGTGAGGAGCAGGCGGTGCGGGTGGTGAGACTGGCGCTGGAGGTGGATTTACGGTTGGGGGCGAGGTTGGCTGGGGCTGTGAAGTATGGGTTTCAGGAGAAGACTGTTGGGTTGTTGTTGAGGGAAATTGAAGAACGGAAAATTCCTAAGTTATATGCGATCGAGCTTTTAGGAGAAACGAGATCTGATGTTAAGATCGAATTTCTCATTCAAACAATAAAAGAAGATAATCGCTATATTTTTTGGAAAACATCTGAAGCATTAGTAAAGATTAGAAGCAATAAAGCTGCTGAAGTACTCATCGAGTGTTTAAAAAGTAAAGATTCTTATGTACGAATCAATGTAGTGGATGCATTGGGCAGGATTGGCAGTAGAAATGTCATTGAACCTCTTATTCAAGCACTTAAAGATGTAGATTCTTATGTGCGTATAAATGCAGTTGGGGCTTTGGGTAAAATTGGTGATGATATAGCTGTTGAGTTTCTTATTCAATCACTTAAAGATGAAGATTCTTTTGTTTGTATAAATGCAGCAGAGGCTTTGGGTAGGATTGGTGGTGATAAAGTTGTTGAGTCTTTGATTCAATCCCTTGACGATGAATATGCTGAGGTTCGTTGGAATTCGGCTGAGATATTGGGCGATATTGGAAGTGATAAAAGTATTATTCCACTAATTCGATTGTTTAAGGATAAAGATTTTGATGTTCGTAGGAAAGCAACAGAAGCATTGGTTAAAATTGGCAGCAACAAAGTTATTAAGCATCTCATTCAAGTGCTTCAAGATGAAGACTATAGAGTTAGATTAAGGGCAGAATGGACACTAAGCAAAATTGTTGATGGAAAACCTGTAGAACTTCTTTTTAAAGAGCTCAAAGACGAAAATTCCAATGTAATTTGTCACTCGCTAGCATCTGCTAGTACCAAAGCTATTGAATCACTCCTTTTTAGTCTCAGAACGAATGAGACTGATTTGCGTAGGAGTGTTGCAGAGATACTTGGCAAAAATAGCAGTGATAGAAATATCGAATCTCTCATTGCTTTTGAATCTCCCATTCAAGTATCTAAAGATATAAATTCTGAGGTCGAAGATAATTTTGTGGAAATTATTAATACAGAAGTAATTGAAGTTTCTATTAAAGCACTCAAAGATGAAAAGTCTTACGTGCGAGTAGCGGCGGTCGAAGAATTAGAAAAAATTGCTAAAGATGCTCGCAACTTACCCACCCTTACCCAACAACTCCCCCATCTCCTCACCCTCATCCCCACAGAATCCAGCCAACAAGCCCTCTCAGTCATCACCGCCATCCAAGCCCGATGCAAATACTACAACTACGCGATCTACAATACACCTTTGCAGGAAACAGAAAATTATGCTAATCCTGTAGAGAAGATATTACAAGAAATCCATCAAACACTCAAAACCATGTCAGAAACTGGAAAATACAACATAAATTCAGAAGTTGTCCAAATAGTTGAAAAAAACTATGGACAAGTCATTGGCAAAAATTCTGGTCAAGCCATTGGCAAAAAATATGCCAACGATCCAGCCTTGCTACAGACAATAAACGAAATAACCCAAGTCCTCGCCAACTTACAAAAAACTCATCCCACCGCAACCGAAGCCGAAGCCAAAGACATTATCGAAGCAGAATTTAAAGAAATTCAAAACAACCAACCTAATAGATGGGCAACCTTCCGTCAGCAACTCCTCAACCCTGAGCGTTGGCTAAATGGCGGTAAAGCCACAATTAGCGAAATTGTCAAACATTACGCCGAAAACAGCGTATTTCTCAAGGCTGGAGTCGCCTTTCTTGATGGATTTAGCGCCGATGAGGAGTAAAAAAGTAAAATGTCAGCAAAAGATCTCTTTCATGATGCAGTTAGACGAGGGTTAGAAAAAGACCATTGGCAAATAACTAACGACCCCCTAGAACTTGAATGGGAAGAAGTTAAAGTTAAGATTGACCTAGCTGCCGAGCGCTTGATCGCCGCCGAACGAGATCAACAAAAAATTGCAGTTGAAATTAAAAGCTTCATCAGCACATCCGCCATTAGCGACTTTCATACAGCACTGGGGCAATTTCTAAACTATAGAATTATGCTAGAAGTAAATGAACCCGATCGCCAACTTTATTTAGCAATTCCCCTAGATGCCTACGAAACATTTTTTCAAAGCAGCTTTGCCCAAGCATCAATCGATCGCTATCAATTAAAGCTGATTGTTTATGAACCCATCGCTGAGGAGATAATCAAATGGATAAACTAGAAAATTACCGTCTATACATTCAAAATCTTCTGGAAAGGCATAGTCATTTTAAAATTCAAGACGATGTACAGAGTGAGTTGATTTTTGACACCGTGCGCGATCGCTATCAACTGATGCGTATTGGCTGGAAAGGCTTGAAGCGTGTCTATCATACGGTTCTGCATTTCGACATCAAAGACGGAAAAATCTGGCTACAGCAAAACACAACTGATATTGACGTAGGACAAGAGTTAATAGAATTCGGTATTCCCAGAGAAGACATTGTTCTAGGTTTACATCCTCCCTACAAAAGACCCTATACAGGCTATGGAGTAGCTTAAATATATGTCCAACTATCGCGCCTTGCGTCAGGAAATAGAAGAACTTCTGAGCGATCGCATTACAAACGGCTGGCTCGAAGAAGTTGAAGCACGCGATCGCGATCTAACCAGTGGCGAAGTAATTGGCTATCCTGCTAGACAAGTATTTGCAGACCTTCACGACTATCTCAAAAATCTAGAAGACTACGAAGAAAAACTAGTGCGAGGAGAAATCCAATGGTAAAAATTATCAGAGTCGATATCCTCTAATCGATCAATCTAGAGTTTGCAAATTAGAAAGCTAACCCACATGAAAACAGCAACTATCTCCCGTCATGTCACCCGTAACCCTGAAATCCTCTCAGGTGAACCAATCATCGAAGGAACCAGAACACCCGTTAGAGCGATCGTTGAAAACTGGCGCTTAGGAATTAGACCAGAAGAGATTCCATTACACTTACCACACCTAAATCTCGCACAAATCTTTGATGCCCTTAGCTTTTACCTAGACAACCAAGCAGAAATCAACGAATACATCGAACGCAATCACGTCCCCGATGAGCTAGTGCATCCACTTATCAAAGCAAGACTAAATCAAAGATGACTATTTTTGCTCAAATTTACATCGATGAAGATGTGGATATTCTAGTTGCCACCCTACTCATCGCTAGAGGATTGGACGCAACTACAGCAAGACAGCAGAGAACTTTAGGCGAACTCGATCCCCAACAACTAGCTTTCGCAGCATCAATGGGGCGTTGTATGCTAACCCACAACCGACTCGATTTTGAAAAACTACATACGAGTTATGTCTTGAACAACCAGACACACGCAGGAATCATAATCGCCAAACGGAGAAACCCCTATGAAATTGCCGAAAGGGTTGCCATGCTTCTCGATACCCTGACAGCCGATGAAATTGCTAATCAATTGCTTTACATTTAAGGCGATCGCCTATTTAAAATATCCTTTGCCATCTTCAAGAAATAATCTGGGCTAGAAACAACCTCATCATTTTTACTGCGTGAACCAAATCCATTAGAATCACTAGTCTTTTGGGCAATGTCCAGATCCGAAAGAACCATTGGCGTAATGTCTAGGGTATTGGGTGGGAGAACTTCAGATGGAGCAGGGGGTAAAGCTTTAGGAGTATATAGCAAATATAAAATGCGATCGCCTTTTTCCCATATCATATCGGCGGATACAATTTGTAATTGACCTTTGCGCTCAAACAGCAATGGCAGTAATATTCCTGCATTAAACATCGTATTAAAACGATTTAACTGCTCTTGCAGTTCTTCTTCCGTGAGCAAAAATTCGCCAACTCTTACTTCCCGTTGCAGAACATATTGATTCCAAGTCTTAATCGGAACACGGGCGCTAAAAGCTTGCTGGACTTCAGGTTCACCATTGCGATCGCTCTCCGCCTCTTTGATATAAACAGCAAATACCTTAGGCGGATTAAACTCCTTTGCAGCAATTTGAGCAATCACGATATTCACATCGGTATTAATCGTCAGCGCCACAAAGGTTCCCACCGAGTCAAGCCCTGCCTCAGCCAGAGACTTCGCATCTAAACCATTGCTCACAAAAGCGGGAATATTATACTCAGCAGCTTGTTTACAAAGTTCTGCACTAGTGTCAATGATTGCTACACGTTGTCCATTCGCTTGAAATAGTCGCGCCACCAAAATCCCAATTGGATTACTGCCAACAACCACCAATCCAGAAATATCAGGCTGATTGAGTCCTAGAAGTTTTGCCACCAATTTGGCGGATAGTCCTTGCAAAAACACCGTCATCGCGATCGTCAGGAAGACCAACGCCTTAATCGATTCCCCACCATTGACTCCGCGTTCGGTTAATAAAATCGAAAAGAGCGAAGCGACCGAAGCCGCCACAATTCCTCTCGGCGCACACCATGACAAGAAAGCTTTTTGTCGCCAAGTGAAGCTGCTATTCCATGTGCTGACAATCACATTGATCGGACGGACAATAAACATTAGAAAGAGAACTGTCTGCACCCCGCCCCAGCCAAGGGCAAAGATACTGGGAATGGAAAGATTTGCTGAGAGTAAAATAAATAGAACGGAAACCATGAGAGCCACGAGTTGACTCTTAAATTTAAGCAAGGCGCGGCTATTGGGAATGTCAGAAGCCCGTAAGACGATTCCCATCAAGACCACGGCTGTTAGTCCCGATTCACTTTGGATTTCTTGAGCAATGCCGAATAGCCCTAATACCGCCGCCACAACCACCGCACTTTTAGTATCTTCGGCAAGAAATGTAGCCCGTTGCAAAAATTTACCCAATAACCATCCAGCGATCGCCCCTAACACACCGCCAACCCCTAGCCGCAATCCCAAGTCACTAACCACCGCAAAGGCGCTAGAAGTTGGGTTTAAGGCAACATCAAGGACGACCACGGCTAGCACCGAACCGATCGCATCAATTAGCACTCCTTCCCCTTCTAAAATTGTGGCAAGGCGGCGATCGAGTCCCACTTCTTCCACGATTGGATTAACGACCGTGGGGCCAGTGACTACGACTAAAGCCGCATATAAAAAGGCGATCGTCCAAGGAAACTCACTCAACCAATAGGCGGCAATCCCACCACCAATTAGGGTGATCAAGGTTCCAATTGTAATTAAATTGCGTAAACTTGCCGAAACCTTACCCAGTTCCTTTAGTTGCAGATTCAGTCCCCCATCAAACAAAATCAGAGCCACAGAAATCGAAACGATCGCCTCTAAGCCATCCCCCAATAGGCGCGGCTGCACCAAATTTAAGCCATTCCCCCCCAGTGCCACGCCAAAAATCAGCAGAAATACAATGCTCGGCACACGAAAAAAATTCGCTATGACACGGGCAAAAATACCTGCGGCGATCGCAATAATAATGATTAAA
Source organism: Pseudanabaena sp. CCNP1317 (assembly GCF_034931345.1). Classification (NCBI taxonomy): domain Bacteria; kingdom Bacillati; phylum Cyanobacteriota; class Cyanophyceae; order Pseudanabaenales; family Pseudanabaenaceae; genus Pseudanabaena; species Pseudanabaena sp. CCNP1317. Next base: position 26,843 of record NZ_JAYGIF010000005.1, read on the forward strand.
GAGAGGGAGCCTTCCATAACATAAATCTCATTAGTAGAGAGGGTTGGCGATTAATGCCAACCCTCTCTACTCTAAGGACACTGACAGCGTAACGTTAAACTGAGCCTCAAAGGGCTGTTTCTTATAATCAAGACTCCAAAGCTCTAGGGTACAGGGATCATGGGGCTGCCTAGGGGTGAGTTGTAACGAGCAAGTACGAGTACGCGGATTACAAACTACCCGAATCGTGGCGATCGCGCCAATTTGCCGACGATCAAGGGCTGTCGCTAAACGCAAAAACGTACTCGCTTGACGTACAAATAACTTTAAATGCTCATTATCTAAACGCTGGAAATTGTCATGTTTTTTCTTGGGTTCACTCTTACGGTGATAACGAGCGAGATTGGCGATCGCCTCAATCTCAGACTCGGTATATCCCAATAACTCACCATTACGAATCAAATAATAGGAATGCTTGTGGTGAGCATCGTGGCTAACGTGATGCCCTGCGTTATGCAGCATCGCCGCCGCCCAGAGCAGATGCCTCTCATCATCACCCCACTCATGGAAAATCCCCTTTGTTTGATCGAATAAGCTCAGCGCATGTTCCGCCACATGTTTGGCGTATTTCGTATCAATGCCATATTTATCAGCAAGTTTGAGAATACTGCGATCGCGAACTGTGCTTTGATAGCGCCACCCATCCTCAATATAGCCATGACGGATCATCCAATCCACCACCACGCCTTCACGCAAGGCTCGCTGACAGAGCATGATTTTGGGAACTCCCAAGAGGCGCATGGTTTCCAAAAGAACTACAGCTCCCGCTAGGATAATCTCGGCTCTCTTTTGCCGAACCATGACTGTGCGTTCTTCTAAATTCGCTCGACGTAACCGCCAGACGATATTTTCTAAATCAGTAAAGGGAAGCTCATAACCTTGCAGAGGATTAGGAACTAATCCTAGCTTTTCCTTGGCATGTAAAGAGATCAACGTCTCAATAGTGCCAGATGTACCGATCGCCTTTAACGTTTTACCCTCAAGTTTGTTCTTAAGCAACAATCTCAAATCATCGGTGGGGCGCTCAATCGAACCAAGAATATAACCCAATAGGCGATCGTATTCCGTTTGGGAAATGGGATCAGTTTTGACAAACAAATCCGTTAACCTAACAGCGCCAATCTTCGTACTACTAAGATGCATCGGATCGCGACCATCGCCCAAGATCATTTCCGTAGAACCACCCCCAATATCAATCAGAAGATGCGGCTCATCCTTGAGTTCCATCGCCGAAATGACACCTAAATAGATGCGTCTGGCTTCCTCCTGTCCTGAGATAACTTCAACATGCAAGCCTATTTCTTCATAAATGCGGCGGATAAAATCATGCCCATTAGGAGCCTCTCTTGTCGCACTGGTCGCTACAGCCACGATTTCTTCAACCTTAAAAGTACGACAAATCTCTTGACAGCGCTTTAGAGCTTCTAGCGATCGCTTCATCGCATCTTCAGTCAAGTTTCCTGTTTGAGCGCAGCGCTCTCCTAGTCTCACGGTCGCCTTCTCTGACTCAATCACACTAAAACTAGGGATCGAAGTCTGAATTTGCACAATCACCATATGAATGGAATTTGTGCCAACATCGATCGCTGCTAGAGTTTTGACATCTGAAGTCATGGGCTATTTCCGCGAAATTAATTGCAAACCCGAATTTTGTAAGGTTGCGCCCCTACGGGGTACAACCTTACAAAATTTAGATAAATTACTTTGTACAAGTACTTAAGCCATGGTAAATGAAAACCTGTCAGAATAGAAGATATAGTCAGTTAATACCAAAACACAAAATGGCTAAGTCACTTTGTGTTTTTAAAACCCTTGCTAGGTTTGAGTTGTAATTTAAAAAAGTGTGACAACTTTTTTTGAGTTGGTATAACCTATGTCTGTAAAGTTACAGTAATTAACGATCAAACGAATCTCAAGAAATTTTTGGGAAGTGGTACTTTCTACCACTTTCCAAAAATTCCTTGGTTCGGGTTTGAGCAAAGTATTGTAGATAGCTATTAGCGCCGTCTTAAGCCAAATATGAACAGTATGGGCAATAAACAAGTAATTTTAGTTGTAGATGATGAGCCAGCTAATTTTGATGTGATTGAGATTTTGCTGTTTAAAGAGGGATATGATCTGCACCATCGGGACAGTGGAGCCGATGCGATCGCCTCTCTTGAGAGCATTAATCCCGATCTGGTTTTACTAGATGTAATGATGCCAGATATGGACGGCATCGAGGTCTGTCAAAGGCTTAAGAACGATCACCAATGGCAGCATATTCCGATTATTATCGTTACGGCTCTATCGGATAAAGAAGATCTCGCCCGTTGCATTGATGCAGGAGCCGATGATTTTATTAGTAAGCCCATTAACAGTACGGAACTCCGCGCCCGTGTGCGATCGATGTTGCGGATCAAGTCGCAATACGATCACATCCAACGGACAATTATGTTGCGCGAAGAAATGATGCAAACCATAGTTCATGATCTTCGTAATCCTTTAATTGGCATCTTATTAGGTTGTGACTCTCTCAAAGTCTTGGATCTACCCGATCGCGCTAAAAAGAGAATTGCCCAAATTGGTCAAACAATTGAGCAAATGCGTTTGCTGGTGGATGACATTTTAACCATCGGTAGAATCGAGGCTAATAAACTTATTCTCAATCATAGTAAATTTGATATAACCGAGATCGCAAAGTCAGTGATTGAGGATTTTGAAGCTATCTCTACCAATAAACAGATTCAAATCTTAGGTGAATTCCCCCCAGAACCAGCCTATATATCTGGTGATATGCACTTAATTCGCCGTGTATTGGACAATTTAGTGGATAATGCGCTGAAGTTTTCCCCTCAGCAAAGTTCGATTATCCTCAGAGTCGAAAGTTTACCCAAAAATCCCGATCGCCAAGATCTGATCAAGATTGAAGTAATTGATTGTGGTATTGGCATCAGTCCCGAACAAAAACAAGTAATTTTTGAAAAGTATGAAGTTGGTAATATTGTGACGGGTATTTCCCAAATTGGCTTAGGATTATCTTTTTGTAAGATGATGGTTGAAGCACATCATGGAGTGATCTCGGTGACCAATAATCAACCTAAAGGCTCAATTTTCACAATTTTACTAGATAGCTACTCAAAATAGCGTGGCAACGATTTGCGCCGCTACTTTGTTTTGGGGTTCATATACTTGACGCACCAAATCTCTACCCCCCCTCTAACTCCCCCTTGGGAAGGGGGAGAACTTAGACTTCCCCCCTTCCCAAGGGGGGAATGAGGGGGGTGAAAATTTACATGGTGTGTCAGGTATATTAACGCCTTAATTTTGAGGTTTAAGTTTCCTAAGCAAACTTACTACCCTTTGCGCTTAATCCCGAACACAGCAATTTTCATAAAATCCTTGCTCCGCGAGGATTTTATGAAAATTGCTGTAATTCGTTTAATTCGGAAATAGCTGTAGTTGATCGGCTATAACACTAAATGGGTAATATGTGAATAAAAACGGTCAAAAGCATGACATGTATACTAGTCATCGAAGATGAAGACTTAATTCGAGAATCCTTGGAAGACCTCCTCTCTTTAGAAGGATTTGAAGTCATTACGGCGGAAAACGGGGAAAGAGGCGTAAATCTGGCAAGTCAAAGACATCCCGACTTGATTCTTTGTGACGTAATGATGCCAATCCTCAATGGCTATGAAGTCCTCGAACAATTACGCCAAGATAAAGCATTAGGTACTGTACCTTTTTTATTTTTAACCTCGATGATGGATCGGCGTAGTACTCGCAAGGGTATGGCTTTGGGGGCTGATGATTATTTAGAAAAGCCCTGTACAAAGGATGAATTGCTAGAAGCGATCGCTGTGCGTCTAGGCAAGCAACAGGCTATAGACAAACGCATTGAGGAAAAAATGGAAGCATTGCGAACTAGCATTACGTTATCTCTACCCCATGAGTTGCAGACTCCACTTTCAGGAATTATGGGGCTGTCAGAATTGATGATGATGCAAAATGAAGAGCTACTTCCCGATGAAGTTTATGAATATGCGGATGGTATTCATAAGTCGGCGAAGCGTCTCTATCGTCTGATCCAAAACTATCTACTTTATAGCCGATTAATGGTGATGCGATCGCATGGTCAGACTCTATTTACTTCAACTTATCCCTGTAGTAGCCAAATGATTATTAGCAATTTAGTCGATCACAAGGCGAGATCATACGATCGCTTGGATGACCTAGAGCTAAATCTTACTAATGTAGATCTAGCCGTCTCGTCAGAAGATTTGACTAAAATCACAGAAGAGCTAATCGATAATGCCTTTAAATATTCTCCACAAGGCAGCAAGGTAGTGATCAATAGTCAGATTATTGACACAGCATGGGTGTTGACGATACAGGATCATGGACGGGGCATGAATGACCAACAAATCGCTAACATCGGTGCATTTATCCAGTTTGAGCGACAATTCTATGAACAACAAGGTATTGGATTAGGTTTGTCTTTAGCAAAGACTTTGGTTGAGTTTTATGGCGGTAACGTCGTCATTCAAAGCCAAGAAAATGTAGGTACAAAGCTTTGTATCTCAATTCCTTTAGTTTAAACAGAGAGGGGCGCTTTGCGCCCCCTTTGTCTAAGCTAAGAAGAATGCTTTGCGTTCTCAGATATCCTCAACACCCCAAAAAAGTTATGATCTAGCAAGATCAATTTAGTCAGAAATAGCAAAATGTCGGTTGCCCCATCCCATCGCAAAGCCAAAGCCCTTGCAGATACAAAGCGTCGTCCTGCGAAAGAATTATGCAGTGAGTGTGGTCTCTGTGATACCTATTACATTCATTATGTCAAAGAGGCTTGCGCGTTTATCACACAGCATATTGACGAACTCGAAACTCAGTCCCACGGTCGATCGCGCGATCTTGATAATGAGCAAGAACTATACTTTGGTGTACACCAAGAAATGATCGCCGCCCGTAAAACTGAACCCATTGAAGGAGCGCAATGGACGGGAATTGTATCTACCTTAGCGATCGAGATGTTAGAGCGTGGCTTGGTTGAAGGTGTAGTTTGTGTGCAATCAAGCAAAGATGATCGCTTTAAACCGCAGCCTATAATTGCCCGAAATCGTGAGGAAATTTTGGCGGCGCGGGTGAATAAACCGACACTTTCGCCCAATCTTTCAGTTTTAGAGCAGATCGAGCAGTCGGGGATCAAGAGGCTTTTGGCGATCGGTGTAGGTTGCCAAATTCAAGCTTTACGCACCGTCGAGAAAAAACTGGGCTTAGAAAAACTCTATGTATTGGGGACACCCTGTACGGATAATGTCACGCGAGAAGGGTTACAGAAATTTCTGGATACCACCAGCCGATCGCCTGAAACGGTAGTGCATTATGAATTCATGCAGGACTTTAACGTGCATTTCAAGCATTCCGATGGTTCGACGGAGTTAGTACCTTTCTTTGGCTTAAATACAAAGGAACTCAAGGATGTATTTGCGCCATCCTGCATGACTTGCTTTGATTACACCAATGCTCTCGCTGATATCGTTGTGGGCTATATGGGCGCAACCTTTGGCTGGCAATGGATCGTGGTGCGAAACGAGACTGGCAAAGAGATGCTGGAGTTAATCAAGGATCAATTGCAGACTCAGCCTGTGATCTCTGGAGGCGATCGCCGTGCGGCTGTGCAACAGGGTATCTCGGCATACGATCAAGCAGTGACTTTACCAATTTGGCTAGCTTGGATCATTAGCTTTGTAGTGAATAAAATTGGACCAAAAGGTTTGGAATATGGGCGGTTTTCCATAGATTCTCACTTTGTCCGCAATTATCTCTACGTGCGCCGCAACTATCCCAAAAAACTAGAAGCCCACGTCCCTGAATTTGCGAAGCGAATTATCGCGCAGTACCAGTTACCAAAAGTGTAGTTTTATAGCTGTCGCCAAGCCCAAGAATTGAATGGCGGCGCTTTGCGCCGCCATTCAATTCTTGGGTTTTAATTTGAGCCCAAATAGTGAGAGGCGGCGCAAAGCGCCGCCTCTCACTATTTGGGTTTTATGTCCTAACAAGAATGGCGAAAGCTATATAAAATTCAAGAAGACGAGTGGCGGTGCTTCGCACCGCCACTCGTCTTCTTGGGTTTGGTCGGTTTTTTATTTTACGGATTCTAAAACTTGCTGAATTAAGAGATTAAGTTGTTTGAGCTTGACGGGTTTAGAGAGATAGTCATTAGCTCCTGCTGCTAGACATCGATCGCGATCGCCTGCCATAGCCAGAGCCGTTAAGGCGATAATCGGAATATTAACTAAATTGGGATCGAGACGAATTTGTTTAATTGCCTCTAATCCATCAATAACTGGCATCTGGATATCCATCAAAATCAAATCGGGCTGCTCTGCTTTGGCAAAATCGATCGCCTGTTGTCCATCAGTTGCCAATAAAATGCGGTAGCCCTTAGCTTCGAGGTAACAGGAGAATGTAGCAATATTAGCCTCGTTGTCTTCTGCCAGCAAAATTAAGGGTGAAATTAGTCCTTCAGTTTGGCTTTGACCGATCTGAGACTGTCCTGACAAGTCCTGCTCAGTTTGTTCTTCGATTGCTGGATCGCCGATATTAATGGGAAGATTAATCGCAAAGCAACTACCGACTCCCACCTCGCTTGTCAGTTCTACAGTTCCTCCATGAAGTTCTACAAGCCTTTTGACTAAAGCCAAACCCAATCCAGTACCTTTATATTGGCGGTTCAGCGCACTATCGATTTGGATAAAAGGCTGGAACAGCTTCTGGATGTTCTCTGCCGAGAGTCCTATTCCAGTATCAATCACGGCTATCTTTATGTAATTTAGAGGCGTTAGATTAGTTGTACTACTTTCAAGTTGAACTTGTGATACTTCTAACGTGATTGTCCCTCCTTCTAGAGTAAATTTAACAGCATTATTTAGCAGATTGATTAAGACTTGTCGAATCCGCCTTTCATCTAGCATTATTTCTGGTAAATACTTAGGAATTCTCGTTATTAATTGAATTCGCTTTGTTAATGCTTGCTGCTTGATAAATGCTAAGCTCGAATTGCAGAGGCTGTCGAGATCTGTCGCTGTTAGCTCTAGCGTGACTTGTCCAGACTCTATTTTGGCAACATCAAGAATATCATTAATCAATGCTAAAAGATGCGTACTGCTACTCTCAATGGTTTGCAATGCTTTAAGCTGACGCTCATTAATACTGCCAAATATTTCGTCCTGTAGAGCTTCATTCATTCCCAAAATCGAATTGAGCGGTGTCCGCAGTTCGTGGCTCATATTGGCGAGAAATTCGTCTTTGAGTCTGGTTGCACGGGCGAGTTGTTGATTGGCTTCTGTTAATTGTTGTTGAGCTTGTTGGCGTTCCGCAATTTCTTGTTGAGATTGCGAATATAGACTAGCTTGCTGAATAGCGATCGTTAATTGATTCGCAATTTGTTGGACTAAATTAATTTCATGATCTTGCCATTGGCGAGTGTTAGCGCATTGATGGATGCATAGCAAGCCCCATAGGTTGTTGCCACGTAATAATGGCATCACTAGATTTGCCCTTACCTGAAGCTTGGTTAAGGCAATACGGTAACAGTCCATCAGACCAGCGTTATCTATATCATTCACGACCTGTATTCGACCTTGGGCATAGGCGGCGGCATAGCCTTCGCCAAAGCAATGGTCAGGAATGCGAACTTTCATGACGGAGAACAATCCATCGGCAACGGATTCCGCAACAAATTCGCCATCATCAAAATTAGAATCAGGATCGAGTTTAAAAATACCGACGCGATCGCATTGCAGTAATTGCTGAATTTCTTGACAAGCGGTATCAAAAATTATTGGGAGATCGAGGGATTGACGGATACGTTGAGTAATTCCAACCTGAAGTTCTAACTCAATATTGCGATTTTCTAACAGAGCTACTTTTTCTGATTCTAGTTGTTCTACTTTTGCTTCTAAAACCTTGGCTAAATTATATATTTCAATCGGATTTAAGGCTTGGAGCAAACTGGTCTGAGTGACGATTCCTAATAGTTCGCCAAATTCACCTGTCACCGCCAAGCGCCGAACCAACCTTTGCTCCATAATTTGCTGCACCGTCAATAGGTTATCCTCTGGCGTGACCGCAAAAATCGGCGTACTCATCACCGTATGCGCGATACAGGTTTCAAGGTTTAATCCTAGAGCTTGAAACTGCACAACATCACGCTCGGTCACTATGCCCACAGGAATCTGTAGGGAGGTATCAGTAATGCATGTCTCAACAATCATCACCGAACTAATTTTCTGCCCTGCCATCATTTGTGCGATCTCCAACATCGAGCGATCGGGAGCAGCACTCACTACATCAGGAGTCATCACCTCAGACACCAATCGCAGCCGCATGAGATCGATGGGTCGAGAAATTTGGCGTAAACTTTCATGAGTTACCATTCCCACAAGGAGATCTCGATCATCGAGAAGTGGCAAATGGCGAATGTGGTATTGCTGAAGTAGGTTGACTGCTAACAATAAATCTGTAAGGTCAGACTCGCGCATAGTAACCACAGGATGACCCATCACCTCTTGGACTAATAGACGATTAAGGTCTTGCTGCTGAGCGCTGAGGCGTACCACATCGCGCTCGGTCACTACACCGATCAACTTTTCATCTTCTAATACCAAGACACAGCTAGATCTTGCCTCTTGCTGAAATTGTTGCTGATGATTGTCGCTATGATTCTCCGCATCACATTGCGCTCTCCCACTACTCATTAAGGCGATCGCCTCCATGACAGTTGCTTCAGCATTAACGATCAACGGTTCACGAATAATTGCTGACTTTAGTTCAGATAATTTAGATGATTTGATTATGGCTGTATCCACATGCTTCCTCTATTCAAAATTCAAAGTTAAAGCGACGATAAAAGCTGTTGAATTACAGTTGCAAGTTGCTTGAGTTTGATCGGTTTACTGAGATATTCGTTAGCACCTGCGGCTAAACATCTTTCGCGATCGCCTTCCATCGCCAGAGCCGTTAAGGCGATAATTGGTACTGAGGCAAATTTTGTGTCAGATCGAATTTGACTGATCGCCTCTAGCCCATCCATTATAGGCATTTGAATGTCCATCAAAATGATATCTGGAGAATTTGCCTTCGCCATAGCAACCGCTTCTTCCCCATTTTTGGCGACGATGACACGGTAATTGATGGCGTTCAGATAAGAGGTGAAGGTTTGGATATTTGCTTCATTATCTTCGGCGAGTAAAATAAGTGGCGCGATCGCATTTTCAGTCTGTACGTCCTGTGATAGTGAATCTTGTAGATCTGTGGAGGTTGGTTCAGATTTGGAAATGCTAGGCTGAGACGGAATATAGGGTAGGACAAATGTGAAGCAACTACCTTTGCCAACTTCACTCTCCGCCGTGACTTGACCACCATGCAGTTCGACAATTTGCTTGACTAGGGCAAGTCCTAAGCCCGTGCCTTCATACTGGCGGTTGAGAGCGCTATCTACCTGAACAAATGGCTGGAAGAGTCGTTGTAAATCGTCAGGGGCAATGCCAATGCCAGTATCAACAATTTGAAATACAATCATCGGCGACTTCATATCTCTAAGTCTTTGGGGAATTGTCGCTTCTCCCTGCCATGTATGACCGCTACCGACGGCTAGGAGCAGAGTGATCCTTCCTTCATTGGGAGTAAATTTGACGGCATTTGTCAGCAGGTTGATTAATACTTGTTTGATGCGCCGTTCATCAATATTGATGTTGATGTTATCTATATGTGGAGGAATATGGCTATGGATTTGGATTCTCTTGTTAAATGCTTGCTGCTTGATGAAGACTAAACTAGAACTACAGAGATTTGCGACTGACACTGATTCAATATCTAGTTCGATCATCCCTGCTGAGATTTTTGATAGATCGAGAACGTCATTAATCAGGGATAGCAAATGTTCGCCGCTTGCCTCAACTGTAGCGATCGCCTTTAATTGGGTTTCGTTCAGTGAGCCTAAAATCCCCTCTTGAAGAGATTCTGATAATCCTAAGATAGAATTTAGCGGTGTACGGAGTTCGTGGCTCATGTTAGCGAGAAATTCATCCTTGAGCTTAGTGGCGCGGAGAAGTTCTTGATTAGCTAGTTTTAACTGAGTTTCTGATTGTTTGCGATCGCTAATATCTAGAATCACACAGATGGTTTCATTATTAGTACCATGCAATAAAGCTGCCCCAATGATGATAGGGATACGACTGCCATCTTTGCGATAATATTCCTTTTCCCAAGGATCAATTTGCCGATGTTTGATCAAATGTTCCATACAAGCATAGTCTTTCTCTAGGTATTCAGGAGGAGTCATCGCCATCCAATCAATCACCCCAGTTTGGAAATCTTCTCTGGTATAGCCAAGCATCTCTAAAAAACGATCATTGGCATCGGTAATATGTCCTTGAAAATCAGCAAAGAGCATACCAACGACACTAGAATCAAACACTCGCCGAAAACGGTCTTCACTACGTTGTAAGGCAATTTCCGCTCGTTTGCGATCGCTAATATCCTGAAAAGACCCCATCACGCCGATCACATTCCCCTCTGCATCTCGTAGAGGAACTTTATTAGTCTGTATCCATTGCTGTTCACCAGATGGCAAGGTTATCGTTTCTTCAATATTCAGTTTCGCTAAGCCAGACTCCATCACCTGTTGATCATCAGCAAGATAGGCAAGCGCTTCTTCTTCTGTATAGGAAAAGTCAAAGTTGCTTTTACCAATCGCTTCCAAGGGTGACTTGATTCCAGATGTCGTGGCAAATAGTTGGTTGCATCCCAAATAGACTGATTGGTGATCTTTCCAAAATACTGACAATGGGAACGCATCAAGGACAGTTTGTAATAGTTGATTAACTTGCCCTAGTTCTTGGGTGCGTTCTGCGACTTTCGTTTCGAGGGACTGATTAAGTTGTTGTAGTGTTTGCTCGGCGCGTTTGCGATCGCTAATATCACGAACTATCCATAACAGTTGAAAGTTATTCGTATCAGAACTAATATTTTTAGTTACGATAATTTCGGCTAGGAAAGGATTGCCCTGACGAGGAGCAATGTTAAGTTCCCAAGTTACTTCTAACTTGTTTTGAGCTAATAGAGCCGCAAATTGGTCATAGAAAATCTCTAAATGATCAGAGACAATAAAGCTAGCCAAGAGTTTCCCTAAAATAGCCTCATGGCTAATCGCAAGCAAATCTAAGATTGCTTGATTGGCTTCTCCTATCCGACCTGTTATATCGGTTACCAGATAACCATCAGGCGCAAAGTTAAATAAGTTTTGGTAGCGGATCTGTTCGTATTCTAGTTGTCGATGCTGTGCGATCAAGTCTTCCGTAGTGACCCTTAATTCTTCCACAGTACAATCCAAGTCCGCACTTGTTAGCTCTAACAAATTATTACGTTCTTCTAGCTCTAATTGCTGCTCTAAGAGTAATAACTCAACTCGTCTGCGTTCTGTCAACTCGGTTTGCACTTGTTGATAAGCGATCGCTTGTTTAATGCCGATTGCCAACTGCACTGATAACTGCTGAAGTAACTGGATATCTAACTCTTGCCAAATCCTTGGAGCTGAGCATTGATGCAAAATTAGCAAACCCCATAAAGTAGTTTGCTGTTCTACATTTGGTAAGAGGATCGGTACTACCAGACTGGCACGTACTTGAAACCTTTCCAGCAGTTTAATATGGCAATCTGTCAAATTAGCAGCATAGATATCATTGGCAACAAAAAACCTTCCCTCACGATATGCGCCACCAAGATTTTCAAGAAAGCAAGTATCTTCGACCTGCATATTTAAGCAGGGCAGCCAAGGAGCGACAATATCTTCGGCAACAATTGTGCCACTCATATCAGGGTTGAATTGATAAATAGCGGCGCGATCGGCTTTTATAAATTGACGTACCTCTTTAACAATTGCGTTCGAGATATCTTCTAAGTTCAGAGATTCGCGAATCCTCAGTGCGATTTCGGAGATTAATATTTGCTGTTGTTGCGATCGCCGTAATTGCTGACTTAACACAGTTTCGCGAAGTACTTGCTTAACCGTAGTAGTGAGCGATTTCGCCGTAATGTCCCCTTTAACCAAATAGTCAGCCGCCCCCAATTTCATGGCATTTACAGCCATTTTTTCATTTCCCTGTCCTGTCAACATAATCACAGGCACTCGATTTCTGGCGTTATCTACATTAATTGCTTCTAGAAATTCTAAGCCATCGCCATCGGGCAAATTCAGTTCGATCAGCACAATGTGAGGCTGCTGCGATCGCCACATTTCCAGCCCTTCTTCTAACATTTCTGATTCGATAATGTTATAGGTATTTTCTGAGTCTAATTGCAGATAACGAGCATAAGTAGTGCGATCGCTTTCCGAGTCGTCCACAATTAAGACCTTGATCTCAGTCTTCACTTCACTAAAGTCCCATGACTGCAAAGGTATATTTTCAGTTTCAGGTCGTAAATTGTCCATAGCTAGAAGCTCACGAATTGGGAACTAATGTTAATTTGAAACCTAGGCAATTCGTTAAATTTTGATAAATCCATTAATATTCTCTAATGTGACCAACTTTCTGCCCCCAGATGTCTAATACCAAAACACAAAATGGCGTAGCTATTTTGTGTTTCTAAAACCCGCAGGGCAAGCACGGGGGTATTTGCCCCTACCTGAAACAATTCATGTTCTGTAGAGGCTGCGCTCCCATGCCAGCCCCAGACCCATGCTATGGCAAGAATTCCTTCTACGTAACATCAATCAAGTAAATAAACTAAATGACCATAGAATCAAAGTATTCAATATAATTCTAGCTCTTTCTCAACCTAACACCTAACAACCTGTTAGGTGTTAGGTATTTGGAAAATCAAAAAATCCCTAACAGCCTGCAAGGTGACGATCGCTACTCAAGCCCCTAATCTAAGTACATTGAAATAAGAAATGTTCTTGATGACTTAATTAACCTGCTTGATTAGTTCAGGGTAAAGCTATGACCACCGCAACACTCACCATTCAGTCCGATATTCCTACTCAATCGAGCATCACTACTCATAAAGTACGTGAGTTTTCATCTGCGGACAAAACCACTACCCTCGAACTGCTCAAGCAATATCGCAAAGCACCATCAGCATACCTACGCGATCGCATCGTGCGCTTAAATATTGGTCTAGTCAAAAAAGAAGTACATTTCTGGGCTGATCGGCATTCAGAACTATATGATGATTTACTACAAGTGGGCGCATTGGGTCTAATCGGCGCAGTTGATCGCTTTGAACTAAATCGCGGCTATGCCTTCAGCTCCTTTGCCGTCCGCTACATTCGCGGCGAAATCCAGCATTATCTACGGGACAAAAACTCATCAGTACGCATCCCTCGCCGTTGGATGGATTTGCAACAGCAATCAGTACGAGTAATGCAAAAATTGCGTAACACTTTGCAAAGAGAACCTTCCGCAAAGGAAGTTGCTAATGCCCTTGGCGTAACCCTCAGCGAATGGCAAGAAGCAAAACTCGCCTGTCAAAATCGCGCTCCCTTAAGCCTTGATGCACCAATCCGTTCTGAAGAAGATGATTCTTCCTCTATCGGTGATCTGGTTGCCGATCCTAGAAGTAATATGCAACTACAACAGGAAGAGAAGTTCCGTTTACAGCAAGCTCTCTCTCTCTTAGAGCAACGCACTAGAGAAATTGTTGAGTTTGTCTTCATTGAAGATCTTCCTCAAAGAGAAGTTGCCAAAATGTTAGGAGTGAGCGCAGTTACAATCTCACGCCAACTCAAGAAAGGTTTATCAACATTGCGTTGTGCATTAGAGGCTGAAGCCTGTTAAGTAGCTCAAAAAGCTAGAGCGATGTCTCTCCCGCTACGCGGCTACGGTGTACACACAAGTCATCAGATATAGCATGGGCTACTAATGATCCCCCTCAATCCCCCTTGAAAAAGGGGGAAGAAGAAAATTCTCCCCCCTTTTTCAAGGGGGGCTGGGGGGGATCTAAACCCTCAAACGTAGACAGACTTGTGTGTACACGGTAGGCTACGCAGTCGGGGCAGCGCTCTAGTTATTTAGTTTAATGTCAGTTCGACGCAAGCAAAAAATGGTAAGACTCGCTAAGCGAGTCTTACCATTTTTTGCTTGCGTCGTGCTTAGCACGGCGCAAATGGCTATATCGAAGCTCAAGTTAAAACAGACTAGATGAGATAACACATCCCCCTCTTGTCTCCTTATTGTTAATTAATCTTGACCTAAAAACTTTTTGGCAAACTAAACTTAACTGCATCTTTAACGTTCCTTAACCTTGTGTTGACGGATGCAGTTTAGTATCAATCTTAACTAGTTTAAATGCCTAGCCAACCGTAACAGATATAATCGCAGTAAGATTTCTATGATGTCTAAAAAGAGTATCAATCGTAGTGTAGTCAAGTTTGTAGCTGGTGTTACACTTGCCGCAGTTCTAGCCTCCTGTAGTGGTAGCGGCACTCCTACAGCCTCTACCACTGGTGAAACTACCCCCGCAGCGACACAAACAACGGCGGCTAAAGATGCTGCACCAGCAGCTTCTAATTTGTCTGGCAACGTTACTGTTGATGGTTCTAGCACCGTTGCACCAATATCTAAGGCTGTTGCTGAAGAATTCGCCAAGGCAAATCCTGGAGTAAAAGTTCCTGTCGGTACTAGCGGTACTGGCGGTGGCTTCAAGAAATTCTGTGCTGGTGATACCGATATCTCCAATGCTTCTCGTCCTATCAAAAAAGCAGAAGAAGAAGATTGCAAGAAGAACGGTGTGGAGTTTGTGGAAATTCCTGTAGCTGTTGATGGTTTGACCGTAGTTGTCAACAAGGAAAACACTTGGGCAAAATGTTTGACCGTTGCTGAACTGAAGACCATGTGGTCTCCTGATGCTCAAGGCAAGATCACCAACTGGAATCAAGTTCGCCCTGATTTTCCTGATGCTAAACTGGCGCTCTTTGGTCCTGGTGCTGACTCTGGTACTTTTGACTACTTCACCGAAGCGATCAATGGCAAGTCTAAGGTCAGCCGCACTGACTTCCAACCTAGCGAAGATGACAACATCATCGTTAAGGGTGTGCAAGGCGATAAGAATGCACTAGGATTCTTTGGTGTTGCTTACTTTGAAGAAAACGCCGCTACTTTAAGTGCTGTAGAAATTGATGGTGGTGCTGGCTGTGTTGCGCCAACTGCCGACAATATCAACACTGGTAAGTACTCACCTTTGTCTCGTCCTATGTTGATCTACATCAACAAGAAATCCTATTCACGTCCTGAAGTTAAGGCTTTCGTTGACTTCTACGTCGCTAATCAAAGCAAGCTGGCTAAGGAAGTGGGTTATGTAGCTCTTCCTAGTGCTGCTGATGCCTTAATTGCCGAGCGCGTCAAGACTGGCAAGACTGGTTCCACCTTCCACGATGCTAAGGCTGGTACTCCCATCGTTGATTTGTTGAAGTAATCTTGATTTAGTTTTTGAGCTAAGCCCTCCTATCCGATGGGGGGCTTTGACTTTTGATGTACTTGATTAGGAACCCTTATGACAAATCCCGTAATTCCCCCTCCAGTTGAAGACCTCGATCTCTATCAACGCGCCGATCGCAATATTCGTGAGAGCGCTATCGGTTATGCTTTAATGCTAGCCGCTATTATTTCCGTATTTACCACTCTTGCGATCGTCTATATCCTTGCATCAGAAACAATCAACTTTTTTGGCAATGTCAGCGTTGGTGAGTTTTTATTTGGCAAAACCCTCGCAGATGGTAGTTACAGTTGTAACTGGACACCGCAGTTCGCGACTAAGGAATTTTGTGTATGGCCGACGGTCAATGGCACAATCCTTGTGGCAGTAATTGCGATGATTGTGGCAACACCTCTAGGATTAGCCACAGCGGTCTATCTATCAGAATATGCCTCACCGAGAGTCTCTAAGCTTTTAAGACCTGCGATCGAGCTTTTAGCTGGTGTACCCACAGTTGTCTATGGCTACTTTGCGCTTACCTTTATTACTCCTTTTCTCGAAAAATTCATTCCTAATCTGAACGGATTTAACGCATTAAGCGCTGGCTTAGTTATGGGTGTAATGATCATCCCCACGATCGCCTCCGTTAGTACTGATGCTATGGTCGCTGTGCCATTGGCGCTCCGAGAAGCCGCCTTTGGACTTGGCTCCACCAGAAAAGAAGTTTCACTTCAAGTTGTTTTGCCTGCGGCTCTTTCGGGAATTTGTGCCGCAATTATTCTGGGTATATCCCGTGCAGTCGGTGAGACGATGATTGTGGCGATCGCCGCAGGTCAACGTCCTACCCTAACCTTTGATCCTAGACAGACCGTTGGCACGATGACCGCTTACATCGCCCAAGTCGCTAAGGGTGACTCGCGAGTTGGCAGTGTGGAATACCAAGCCCTTTTTGCGGTTGGTATGACCCTATTTTTGATCACCCTTGCTCTCAACATTATCAGCAAGACGATTAGCAAACGGTTCCAAGAAACTTATGACTAAAGGTATAGACATTTTAGAGTCCAGCGACATTCCAGCTGGTTCTTCAAAATTTGATCCTCAGTTAGATTCCAGAAATTTCTGGGGCAAAATATTCGCTTATTTTTGTGTTTTTTCAGCATTCTTCGGGCTAGCTGTACTTATTTTCTTGATTTTTGATGTTAGCTCCGATGGAGCTAGTCGCCTAAATGGGGACCTATTTAACAACTTCCCATCCCGTCGCCCCGAAGAATCTGGCTATCGAGCTGCAATCTGGGGATCAGTATGGATGCTCGCCTATGTATTAATCTTAGTAGTTCCTATTGGAGTCAGTTCCGCCATTTATTTGGAGGAATATGCCCCCAAAAACTGGTTTACTGACATAATTGACTTAAATATCTATAACTTAGCGGGTATTCCTTCAATTATTTACGGATTGCTAGGCTTAGGACTATTTGTACAAGGTATATTTGGCGGTCGTTCAGTTTTATTGGCTGGAGTGCTGACAATTACCTTACTGATTTTGCCACCAGTTATTGTGATTTCTAGAGAAGCAATTCGCGCAGTACCTCAGTCGATACGGCAAGCCTCCTATGGCGTTGGTGCAACCAAGTGGCAAACTATTTCTAACCATGTTTTGCCTGCTGCCTTGCCAGGGATCATGACTGCGGTGATCATTTCTTCATCTAGAGGTATTGGGGAAACTGCACCAATTGTGGTTTTAGGAGCAGGTACAGTTTTGTTTGATCCCAAACCATCCCCGATTAACTTTGGAGCTTTGTTTAGTGGTAGATTTGGAGATGTATTCACTGATACATTATGGTCAAACGATAACTTTTTCTCAGTGTTACCTTACCAAATTTATGATTGGGTAGGTAATCCCAAGCCAGAATTTCAAACCTTGGCTTCCGCAGGAATTATCGTTTTGTTAGTTTTGGTTTTGGGTATGAACCTTCTGGCTATCTTCATCCGCAATAAAGTGAGCTAAACAGTCTGAATTAGTCTAATTCTTGCTTAATGACTGCGATCACCTAAGTGAAGCGTAAAAATACAAATTTGGTTTTTGACAATGAATCTAACCGAGAATAATCCTTCAACTCACGATATTGTCTTGAAGGCAAATGAAGTGAATGTTTTTTATAGCTCTAATACCCCTGCGGTTGCTGGGGTTTCCTTAGATATCTTGAAAAATCAAATCACTGCTTTTATTGGACCATCAGGCTGTGGTAAAAGTACAATCTTAAGATGCTTCAACCGACTCAATGACTTGATTGAAGGCGCTAGAGTTAAAGGATCAATTACTTTTAATGGTATTGACCTATACGATCCCAAGATTGACGCAGTAGCAGTACGTCGTCACATTGGTATGGTATTTCAGCGCCCCAATCCCTTCCCCAAGTCAATCTATGAAAATATTGCCTTTGGACCAAGGATTAATGGCTTTAAGGGTTCTAAGAAGGACATGGATGATTTGGTGGAAAAATCATTGCGATCCGCAGCAATTTGGGATGAGGTCAAAGACAAACTTAAGGAAAGTGGTTTGGCTCTTTCTGGAGGTCAGCAACAACGTCTTTGTATCGCTCGTGCGATCGCCGTTGAGCCACAGGTAATCTTGATGGATGAGCCTTGCTCAGCGCTTGATCCGATCTCCACCCTTCGCATTGAAGAATTAATGCAGGAATTAAAGCAAAAATATACGCTGATTATCGTGACCCACAACATGCAACAAGCATCGCGATCGGCTGATATGACTGCTTTCTTTAATACCGAGCTTGCTGACAATGGCAAGCGGATGGGCAAGTTGGTAGAAATTGATCGTACTTCAATTATTTTCAGCAGTCCGAAGCAAGTAGCCACTGAGGAATACATTAGCGGCAGATTTGGATAAAATCTAAAGCTTGAGATTAACATAGAGAAAGGGAGCGCGTTGCGCTCCCTTTCTTTGTAAGCAAGAGGTTTTTGAGGTTAGATGGTTTTAACAAGTACTGAAGCGATCGCTGGTCAATACTGGCTGTGGCGAGAACAAAAAATTTATTTTGTCAAAGCGGGAAATAATGCTCAGCGTCCACCTTTGCTCTTAGTGCATGGGTTTGGCGCATCCACCGATCACTGGCGCAAGAATATCTCGGAACTTAGTCAAGAGTTTGAAGTATATGCGATCGACTTGTTAGGCTTTGGGCGATCGCAAAAACCTGCATGGCAATATAGCGGTCATCTTTGGCGGGATCAACTCCATGATTTTATTACCGAACAAGTTCAACGACCAACCGTAATAGCTGGGAATTCTCTTGGTGGTTATTCTGCTTTATGTGTAGCCGCCGATTATCCGCAATCAGTGGCAGGTGTGATCTTGCTCAATAGTGCGGGACCATTTACAGACACCAATCCCCTTGGTGCTAAGAAAGTCAATCCCATCCAAAAGGCGATCGCTCCAGCCTTGCAGAAAGTCTTACGCCAGCCTTGGGCAAACCAATTACTATTTACCTTTGTCCGCCAAAAATCGCGCATTCGTAACACCCTCAAAAAAGTCTATTTAGATCAATCCGCAGTTACCGATCAATTAGTCGAAGATATTTATCGTCCATCCTGTGATCAGGGGGCTGCACAGGTTTTTGCATCTGTATTTAGTACTCCACAAGGTAAAAAAGTCGATGAGTTGTTGGGAGCGATGACTTGTCCATTGCTGATGATTTGGGGTGAAGGTGATCCTTGGATGAATTCCCGTGCTAGGGGTGCAAAATTTCGTGAGTTTTATCCATCACTTACAGAGCATTACATTAATGCAGGGCATTGCCCCCACGATGAAAGCCCTCAAATCGTGAATAAATTAATTCGAGATTGGTACATGTCTGTATAGCGTTTAATGTTCTCACCTTCGGCGAGAACATTAAAACCCAAGAAGTGAGTGACGGCGTGTAGCGCCGCCACTCACTTCTTGGGTTTTGGTATAAAGCTATATTTGGATAAACGTATAAAGTAGAAAATATAAAATGGCAACTTGGCAATGTATTAGCGGCTGTGGCGCTTGCTGTCATCTCGATCCGAGCGATCGCCCTGATCTCGCAGATTACCTCACCCCCGATGAGCTACAAAAATACTTAAGTATGGTGGGTAGTGATGGTTGGTGTATTAACTTCGATCACCTTAATCGTAACTGCAAAATCTATGAGCAAAGACCTCGGTTTTGCAGAGTGGAAACCGATACCTTTTATGACATGTTTGGCGTGGAGCCAGAAGAACTAGATGACTTTGCGATCGCCTGTTGCGAAGAGAATATTGAGTCGATTTATGGCGATCGATCATTAGAACTATTACGCTTTGAGCAAGCAATTAGTGCTACTTGAAAAAAGAGATGGCGGTGCTTCGCACCGCCATCTCTTTTTAGTGACTCTGATCACCCATTTATATATATAAGAGTCACATCTATGTATAGATACCAGTCACATCTGAAGCTCTGATTTTGGCGGAAACTTATTTTTATAGAGGTAGTCCAAAAGGAATGACGATATATCAAGTCAATTACGACTTATCATCACCCGCAAAACAGGTTTTCCTCTAGTTCAGCCTCTTTCGTAATATACGCCTAGTAAAAAATCATGAACAACAAGAGTGTCATCAGAAACTTAGTCAACCGTGCTCTCCTCATTAAAAGACTTACACCTGAACTGGAAAACATGATTAATCATGAGCTTTCTGAGCAAGGATACATTACCGATCCTGATTACGAAGCCTTGGAATATCTCATGAAAGCCGTCGATCAAGGTAAAGTAAGCCAAGTTAGCTAATAATGGCGATTATTAGCTAACTAAGGACTAGATTTCGTGCTAAAGCTGTAGACTAGGATTACAAAATTTGAAGTCTTGCATGTATGGGTTATGTGACCTATTCGCGCCTCCATCATCAATTTCGATCGCTACCCCGAAAGATCGTTTATTGGCTGCTGTTTTGTGGTGTAGCTATATTAATAGCGATCGCGGCAAATGCTTGCCAATCTGATTCTGGTATCGTTCCAGCCTTACCACAGCATCCAAATATTCAAGTATTCTTTAATCAAAATCAATCCGCGCGATACACCGATCCATATCGTAAAATCGAGCGTTTGGGGGACAATCTTGAAAGAGTAATGATTGATAATGTCAGCAATGCTAAATTCAGCCTTGATGTTGCTGTTCAAGAATTACGCTTGCCAAATATTGCTAAAGCCATCGTCGATGCAAGATTGCGGGGTGTCAACGTTCGACTGATTCTTGAAAATAGCTATAGTCGGGCTTGGAGTGAATTAAATCCTGACGAAATTGAGAAGCTGAATTCCCGCGATCGCGAGCGCTACCAAGAATTTCAAAAATTTGCCGATATTAACAATGACGGTCGCTTAAGTGAAGATGAATTGGATCGTCGTGATGGTTTGCGGTTAATCAAAGTTACCAATGTTCCTTGGATTGATGATACCGCCGATGGCTCAAAAGGCAGTGGGCTAATGCACCATAAATTTATGGTGATTGATGATCAGATTGTTTTATTTGGCTCAGCCAACTTGACCATGAGCGATATTCATGGTGACTTTACTAGACCTGAGACTAGAGGTAATGCGAACAATCTTATGCGTATAGACAGCAAAGAACTTGCTGCAAGATTTAAGAAAGAATTTAACCTAATGTGGGGGGATGGACCAAATGGCAAGCCAGATAGTTTATTTGGCACTAAAAAACCTTCCCGTAAAATTGATTATCTGATTATTGGTGGTGCACAAATCCGCATCAAGTTTTCACCAGACCCTAGAGATACCGCCCGAGAGCAAACTAGTAATGGACTAATTGCAACGGCGATCGCAGGAACCAAAAGCAATGTCGATATGGCTCTATTTGTCTATACCGATCAATTCATTTCTACAATTCTCGAAGAGCGTCAACGCGAAAATGTTCAAATTCGAGCGTTAGTATCACCGCAATTTGCCTATCGTGATTACTCAGCAACTCTCGATATGTGGGGCTTGCAGTCTACCCAAGATTGCAAAACAGGCAAAAGCAGCGCATGGAAACAACCCATTAAAACTGCTGGTATTCCCAATCTCGTGTTTGGGGATACTTTGCACCATAAGTTTGCGATTCTTGATCGCACTTTAGTGCTGACAGGTTCACACAATTGGTCTAATGCGGCAAATCATACTAATGATGAGGTTTTAGTTGCCATTCAAAATGAGACTGTAGCAGCCCATTATCAAAGGGAATACGATCGCCTTTATCAAGATGCCACCTTTGGGCCCACCGCAAAACTAGTTCAAGCTACTTCCAAAAGCTGTGCTGAGCGGGTTAATGGTAAACCTAAGCAAATGCCTGACGAGACAGAGTTTTAACAGCAATTCTCATTATGAAACCGATTTTAGTGTTTCCAGCGCCAAAGGCGCTGGAAACACTAAAATCGGTTTTTTGAAATCCTGCCAATGGCGAGCTTTCAAAAAACCGATCTCTATAGCTATAGACACCTGTATCAGGACAACTCAAAACCCAAATAGTGTGAGGCGGCGCTTCGCGCCGCCTCACACTATTTGGGTTTTATGTCTTACAGCAATTGCCGATCAAACGAGCCACAAGAAAAAAATTGAAAGCGTTGCTTCGCAACGCTTTCAATTTTTTTCTTGGTTTGGGTTTGAGCGCAAAGCGCTTTAACAAGAATGGCGACAGCTATATAATGAGAATTACTGGAGTTTCAATCATAGCGATCGCATGGTGCTTAAGTTTTGTTAAGCTAGAGTGTCTGAAATTTTGTGCGCCAATAATTGCGTTAATAGAAATATGGTCAATCTGGTTCAAACCGTCAAACCCACGATCGCTTTCTCTCACTTGGGTTGTGAAAAGAACCGCGTCGATACGGAACATATGCTGGGCCTGTTAGTACAAGCAGGGTATCAAGTTGATAGCAATGAAGAGCTTGCCGATTATGTAATCGTCAACACCTGTAGCTTTATCGAAGATGCTCGCCGCGAATCCGTGCGAACATTGGTTGAACTTGCCGATATGGGCAAACGCATCGTCATTGCTGGCTGCATGGCGCAACATTTCCAGCAAGAACTTCTAGATGAAATTCCCGAAGCTGTCGCCCTAGTTGGTACTGGCGATTATCAAAAGATTGTCGATGTGATCGAACGTGCCGAGAAAGGCGAACGGGTTAAAGAAGTTACCCAAGTTCCTACCTATATTGCCGATGATACTGTGCCACGCTATCGCACTACCAACGAAGCAGTAGCCTATGTGCGCGTGGCTGAAGGCTGCGATTATCGTTGTGCATTTTGCATTATTCCGCACTTGCGTGGGGATCAGCGATCGCGCACAATTGAGTCGATTGTGACGGAATGCGATCGCCTTGCGAGTGAAGGAGTCAAAGAAATTATCTTGATTTCCCAAATTACTACTAATTATGGGTTAGATATTTACGGTCAGCCGCGCCTTGCCGAACTCTTAACCGCTCTTGGGCAAGTCGATGTGCCTTGGATCAGAATGCATTACGCCTATCCCACAGGCTTGACTCCAAAGGTAATCAACGCGATGAAGTCCACGCCTAACGTGGTTCCTTATTTAGATTTGCCATTACAGCATTCGCATCCCGATGTGTTAAGAGCGATGAATCGTCCTTGGCAAGGGCGGATCAATGACAAGATCATGGAGCAACTCAAAGCAGCACTTCCTAATGCGGTTACTCGCACAACTTTTATCGTTGGCTTCCCCGATGAAACCGAGGAACAGTTTGAGCATTTATTGGAATTTGTGAAGCGCCATGAATTCGATCATGTTGGTGTATTTACTTTCTCTGCTGAGGAGGGTACACCAGCTTTTGATTTGCCCAACCAATTACCTGAAGAAGTCAAACAAGACCGCCGCGATCGCATTATGGCTGCTCAACAGGAAATTTCTTTCAAGAATAACCAGTTAGAAATTGGTAAAACCGTGGATGTGTTGATCGAGCAGGAAAATCCTGATACAGGTGAACTCATTGGGCGATCGGCAAGATTTGCCCCTGATGTGGATGGTGTTGTCTATGTCCGCGATCCAATTGGCAAAGCAACTCTCGGCTCCATGTTTTCCGTCAAAATCACCGCCGCCGATCATTATGACCTATTTGGTGAAATCGTCTAATTTAACGTCAGTTCGACGAAAGCGAAAAATGGTAAGAATCGCTAAGCGATTCTTACCATTTTTCGCCATTTGCGGCGTGCGAAGCACGCCGCAAATGGCTATATCGAACTCACGTTAATTTAAAAACCTTACAGAGTTAGATTTTTAATCCACAAAACTTTCGTGAATTGGCATGAGAGGTACTCCCAAAGGATTACATCCTTGTTTTGGTATATGAAGCTACATGTTTTTTATCAAATTTATAGCTAACTGAGAAAAATAACTTTCATATAACTTTTTAACTTCTTTTTACTAACCTTTGTATATCTATTAATGGTTTTAAAAGCTATAAATGAGTGAATAATTGTACCAAGAAGAAAGAAAGAAGTTTGCACCGTCAAGCATCTCAATTTACTTCTCTATCAAACGCTAAGCCCTAGAAATCAGACTATTACTCTCTCAAAGAAGCGAAAAGGAAGAACAATGGATACAATTACTAAGATGAATCAACTATCCTTCCGCCAAGGTTTAAACAGCGAGACTGCCTTTACCATTAAACTGACTAATAGCAAGTTCGATAGCTTCGCAGGATCTGAACTGTTCAGTAAAGTTGAGTCTTGGGTTTCAGCTAATGTGATGATGAACAACAAAGAAGTTCCCGTCTTGATTGTTGATATGGAAAACGTAGAATTTATCGATAGTCAAGGTTTACAAAAGCTATTAGCATGTTTGAGACTAATGCAATCTCAAAAGAGCAACTTGTTACTTTGCTCTCAGCAGCCTTCTGTAAGCCTTGTATTTGAAATCACAAGAATTGATCAATTATTTGCTGTTTTCCCTAGCGTAGACAAATTTATCAATCAATTTGATAAGCAAGGACAAGGCGCAGAATATCTACTAGCTGCCTAATAACAAAACACAAAATCTTACAGTAAAAGCCTCGCGCAGCGAGGCTTTTACTGTTTTAACATGAGTTGGGGATAATTTAACGTCAGTTCGACGAAAGCGAAAAATGGTAAGAATCGCTAAGCGATTCTTACCATTTTTCGCCATTTGCGGCGTGCGAAGCACGCCGCAAATGGCTATATCGAACTCACGTTGTTTTAGCTCTGCGTTTAATAAAATAATAATTTTCTGGAAATAGTCGCAATGACAATAGTGGCACACACGACTAAAAATTGACCCGACAAAACTTGGACAGAATATTGCCAAAATGAAGTTTGGATGGCACTAAAGTTAGGTAATTGAATTGCAACTAAATAGATGATGCCGACCAAATGAATTGCCAATAATCCACCAAAACAACTAATTGCCATTTGCCCTAAACTTGGTGGTCTCAAAAAAGCAAGAAATCCGCAAAGCCATCCGCCCACCACAAATCCCAGCAGATATCCAAAAGCAGGAGATTTGAGGTAACTTAATCCACCACCTTGATAAAATACGCCAAATCCGCTTAAGCCTAGCGTAATGTATGTGATTTGTGATAATAATGCAGCGTAGCGTCCACCGAGACAACCTGTAATCAGGACTGCACCAATTTGCATAGTGACGCTGATCGATTCGATCGCTATATTATTTCCCTGCCCAGTGAGGGATGGCAAGAGCAGGGAGGGTTGAATGAACGTGCTAGCTATTGTTAGCAAAAGTCCAGACAAAGCCCACATTAGCTGTAACGGTTTTGGCACAAGCGTCTCAGTCAGAAAATAGATGCAGTATAGAATCGTACATGAATTTTGGTCAAGAATTATCAAGGTGATGCAGAGCATCACCTTGATATAGCAACGCAAGAGATAAATAGGACAAATCAAAACCAAAAAGATGAGTGGCGGCGCGAAGCGCCGCCACTCATCTTTTTGGTTTTATGTCCTAAGCAAAACTTACGTTGCTATAATTCTTGACCGAAGGCAACGATCGCGTTTTGCCCGCCAAAGCCAAAACTAAAGTTAAGAGCATATTGAAGATCTGGCGATCGCTCAGCTTGGTGAATAATCCGTAAATCAAAGGCAGGAGTTTGCATTCCTACACAAGGTGGCAAAAGGCGATCTCGTAAAGCCAACAAACAAAATGCTGCTTCGATCAGCCCTGTCGCGCCTAGCGTATGCCCCGTCGCTCCTTTGGTGGCACTAATGGCGATATTCGGAAAAAATTGTTGGATTAGTTGCGCTTCACGAGCATCATTTAATTGAGTAGCCGTACCATGCACATTAATATAACCAACCTGAACCGCCGTAATTTGCGATCGTCGCAGACAATCTTTGAGGGCGATCGCTGCCATATGATTATCTGGATTAGGACTAGTGGCATGATAAGCATCATTAGTAATTCCCCAGCCTAGAATTTTGCCATAAATATTTGCGCCACGGTGTTTAGCTGTCTCCAAAGATTCCAATACTAAAACTGCCGAACCTTCTCCTAATGCAAAACCTTCACGTTCTTGACTGAATGGATATACGCCAGATTTAGCTAATACATTAATTTTTTGAAATCCTGCAATTGTGAGGGGTGTAATAGCTGCATCAGTTGCACCAGCGATCGCTAACTCACATTGCCCAGAACGGATTAATTCACAAGCTTGAGCAATCGCCCAGTTTGCGGTGGCACATGCTGCCGTCGGTGCAAATACTGGGGCTTGAGTTTGTAATAAATTCGCAATTTGAGCAGATAAATTTGCTGGCTGGCTTCGCCACCATTGGTTCTCACTTAGAAGTTTTTCAGGGCTATCTAGAAGTAGTTCTAATTCTCTTTGATTACTACGACTAGAACCAATGACAACTCCGCAGTTAGGTAATGGAATGTCTAGATTTGCATCAGCGATCGCTTCTAAGGTCGCTTTGTCTAATAAATATTGCGATCGTGACAAATGCGTATCTTCTAAAGAATGAATCCTTGCAATAGGAAGTTGTAATTGATGGTCAAACTTAATTCCTGATTTACTGGCTAGCAGCCTTTCCCAAGTATGTTCGCGATCATCGGCGATCGCTGTCATCATACCAATACCTGTCACAACGACCGTCTTACCACTAACTTCTCTATCCCAAAATTTCATCGACAGTAATACTTACATCAGGAAAAGCAAGAATAGATAGATTTTGTCCGCGATCAACTTTGAAGGTTTCTTGGTAACCATTCGCAGTTGGATATCGATAAACTTCTATGCAAGCACTATTAATATCAACTAACCAAGCTTCCGTAATTCCATCTTCAGCATAGAGAGGAATTTTTAACTCGCGATCACTATCGATGGTACTATCCGCAACCTCGATTAATAGCAAGACATCACTAGGTTGTGGATGCCCTGATTCATAGAAGTCATCTTGATATTTCAGTAACATTACATCAGGCTCAGGCTCAGAATTATTATCCAAAGACAAGGGATTCTGAATCCGAATTACAACCTTACCTGTAAGTTTTGCCGCAAATGCATAATTGCAACGATCTACACAAGCTGCATGTCTTCTTCCAATTGGTGACATTTTAATTATTTCTCCTCTAATTAGTTCTACGCGCTCATCATGAGCAATTACACCAGATGCAGCCATCTGATAATATTCTTTGACGGTGAAGAGGCGCTTAAGTACTGATGTCGTTGGCATATATTTACCTCCGTAGAACTGCTTCTATTCTAACCTTGAAATGTTTTACAGCGCTTTGCGCTTAAGCATAATACATAATAGATTGTGACCCTTCGGGTCACAATCTATTATGTATTATGGTAACCAGCGTGGAACTGTGCCGAACATTGGTAATACTTCAGGTTGTAGAGGTTTTGAACCTTGAGTATTATTAATCGGCAACATAATTAATTGGGTTGGTAATTGGGGAGTTTGAGAATTTCTAGATGCTTGAGCAGAGTCTTCTGAAATAGGTGGAGAATTTGAGGCTTCGTTGCTGCTGGGAATTGCCGAATTTAAGAGAATTGACTGACCATCAGGAGAAATATTGAATTGAACTTCTCTTTGTGGGGGAAGCTCTAAAATTCTTCGTAATTGAGCCGACTCTAAATCGATCGCCGCGAGATATGGCTTCTCGCGAAAGATATTTTTGGCTGTGTCCTGTTCTAAGTCAGTTAACAAGCAATAAATGGTCATCTCCTGTGGATCAAACTGAGCGCTAAGAATAGACCCATTAATTTTCGTAAGTTCTTTCTGTAATCCTTGGTTATTTACCAAATAGAGCGATCGCGTATAGTCTTTATTAAATTTAATTGTGGCAGCCTTTGTGCCGCTTCGACCAAAGTTTAAAACCGTGCCAAATCTTGGCAGAAAGTCCAACGGTGGGGCTTGCGGCTCAAGGGGCAAAATCGCAACTCCTTCGCCTTGAGCGATCGCCACCGATGCGCTGTCGGGCGTAAACATAAAATCGCCCCCTGGTTGGTTATCAAGTGATCTGGCTGGTTCATTTTCTTTAATGAGCCAGAGTCCATAGCGTCCGACTTGCTGACGACTGAGACGCTGTACCAAGATGTTTTTGCCATCGGGCGAGAGATCGAATTTAAAGTTTTGATAGTCATCACTGCCAAGTATAAGTTTTATATCTGGTGGATTGGACGTGAGCCGATCTTCACGATCAAGCCCTGTCGTTACCGTATAGATTTTTTGGTCAAGTAGGCTTTGCCCCGCCGCTTCGATCGCTCCAAATAGAATCTTTTGGCGATCAGCATAAATCCGAAAATCTAGAACTGTTAGATTTGCAGGTGTTAAAACGCGCTTCTCCTTTTGTAGCACATTGTAAAGTACAAGGCGACCCCGATCTTCTCCTTGCGATCCGATATAAGCCAAATAAGGTTTTGGTGTTGTAAAGTTTCCTGTAAAAGGCTCGATCGCTTGCTTCTCGCCAGATTCGCGAGCAAAGCGATCGTAGGCATTTTCTAGCTTAACTGTATAGGATTTACCATAACTAGCTGGTGCTAGGGGCGTATAGGACATCCGCCGAGATGACCAACTGATTTTGCCTAGAAGGGGTGGTACAAACTTAAGATTTTGTTCAACACTGTCCCGATCCATTGGGCGGCTAAAGGTTAGGGCAAAAGAGATATTAGTGGCATCTATCTTCTGTCCTTGCCAACTAAAGTCTCTCACCTGTGGGGCTGTGCGATCGCCCACCCACAATAATATGGCGATCGCCACACTGAGCACTGCTACTAAACCGATGGCATAGCGATCGAGCGGCTGAGAAAATAATTTAAAGCGAGGGCTAAGTTGCATAGCTGAATAATTTAGCCAAATGAAATAATTAAATAAGAATCTTGAAACTTTGCGCCAGTGGCTTGTTTGCCAGCTAGCTCAGTTGGCAAGAAAATATTGCGGCGTTGATCGCCTGCTTCGATGGTGACTTCTGGACCTAGCTGAATTAGTTTGACTTGTTTTTTATTAAATGTTGGCAAAAATAACTTGACTTGCTTGGTTACTGCATTAATTTCAATGGGTTTTGGGGCAAGACTAGCAAGACGATCTGGGATTGTTAATTCTGTCACCTGATCGGGGATTTGACATACTGCTAGCGGCTCAAAATCTGCATCATTAATTTGCTCCCTAGCCATTACCCCACCAACGGTCAAACCAATTTGCTGAGCGCTACCCCATAAATACTTTGCTGTGGCGATCGCATAGGGATCGCCAGTGGTGACTAGATATGCCGCCACACGACTAGGATCGTTCACTGCTTTTTGACCGCGAGTTAATACCGATGACATTTCTCCTGCTTGTTGCGAAATATCATCGGTGCTAGAGACTTGGAGAATACTCCTTAAAATTGGCTCGACAAATGGCGAAATTGCTTGCCCGATCGCTGAACCTGTTAGTACTTGTTTAAAGCGGCGTAGATACCAGCCTAAAATCTCTGGCATTCCTAGCATTCTCAATGTTTCGAGATCGCCAACACCATCGTAAATAATTACGTCATACTTACCTTCTGCATCACGTTCGCGCAAAAAGCTTAAACCTAGTGCCGAGTCCATTCCTGGTAAGATACCAAGCTCTTGACCATAGACTTCTTTAAAAAAAGGAGTCCGCAAAAATTGGGTTTCCAAGCCTTTCATCTTGTCCCAATAGCGTTCAAGTAAAAGTGTTGACTGTAAATGTACAGCGGCAAAATTGGGTGCAACTAATTGCGGATCGTTAGTTAAATCAGCACCAAGCCTCATGCTAAGGCTATCCCCTGCTTGCTGACCAACATATAAGACTTGTTTGTTCTGGGCGGCAAAAGCACGCGCAACTGCGATCGCAGTCGTTGTTTTGCCAACACCACCTTTACCGAGAAATGTCAGAATTAGGCTCATTGGGCTTCTGCACTAGCTTTTTTAGATGAGGACTGGGAGTGAAGTGAGGAACAATAACTTCAGGAATATTAATGGGCTGATGTGTACGAGGATGACTTCCCGAACGGGCGCGACGATGGCGTACACCAAACTTACCAAAACCGCTTAAGGTTATGGATTGGTGATTGGATAATGCTTTGGTAACACAGGTTAATACTGCTTCGAGGCTAGCGGAAGCCATACTATAGCTTAGCCCATCAACTTCAGCCATCATGCCCCGAATGATATCTTGACGGTTAATATCTGCCATAGGGCTTATTAGTAATTAGGATGTCGCGCAACACGCAACATCCTAATGCTTTTAGGCTGATTCTAACTCATCGGCAAAGAACCAAGACTTGGTACTATCCGAGAACTTGACGATATAGCCCCATTTGCCACCGTCCATCATTTTCTCTTCTTTGACTACACCGATTTCGCCGATTTTGCTAGCAATTGCCTTACCGCTGCCATCTTTGAAACTACGAACACGAACTTTTTGTCCAACTTGCATAATGTTTGCTTCTCGTACCGAACTCGATTAATCTGTTGCGTTTGCTTTAAAAAGTTTACATTAGATGTTAGCTCTATAAAATAAAGAACCAATTTGTTGTGGTATGGCAGAGCCATACCACAACAAATATACCCACGAGGAATGCCACAATGCCAGTGTCGATCGCCCAAATACAAAAATGGAAACAGCAAAAAAAGCCGATCGCGGCGTTGACAGCAAGTGACTATGCGATCGCCAAACTATTAGACAAAGCAGGCGTGGATATGATCTTGGTGGGTGATTCCTTGGCGATGGTGGCGCTTGGTTATAAAAATACCTTGCCTGTTACCCTTGATGACATGATTCGTCATGCTCAAGCGGTCGGGCGTGGTGTTGATAATGCTTTACTAATTGTTGATATGCCATTTCTCAGCTATCAAGTTTCTACGGAAGAGGCAATGCGATCGGCGGGACGTATTTTCAAAGAAACCGATGCGCGGGGCATTAAGCTTGAAGGTGGCTATCCTGATATGGTTGAAACTATTCGTAAGCTAGTACAAGTAGGAATGCCTGTCATGGGGCATGTAGGCTTAACCCCGCAATCGGTACATCGGATTGGTTATCGGGTTCAAGGTAGTACTCCTGACACTGCTGAAGAGATTTTACATCAGTCTAAAGCTTTGGTGGAAGCTGGTATTTTTGCATTGCTATTAGAAAATATTCCTGCGGATTTAGCGACCAAAATTACAGAACTAATTCCTGTCCCTACAATTGGGATTGGTGCTGGTCAAGGCTGTGATGGACAGATTTTGGTGACTCATGATGTTTTAGGTTTATCCGATTGGCAGCCTCCCTTTGCTCGTAAATATGTTGATTTGCAAAGCACAATTACGGAGGCTGTGAAGCAGTATTGCCAAGATGTCCGCAATCATTAAAGAAGATAGAATATCGCTCTATTTTCGAGATGGTTTGGATGAAGTTGGTTTGGATAAATATGCTTTTCGGTTTGGTTCATCAAAATGCTCGATCGCATAACGCAGCATTGTGCGGGGCATTTGTTGGCAATAAACATCCAAAAATTCAATTAAAATTTGACGATCTTGCTTGCCAACTTCACGCAACATCCAGCCTACGGCTTTGTGAATGAGATCATGGGGATGATCTAAAAGAACCGTGGCAATGGCGAGAGTATCCGTAAATTGTTGATGTTTGATAAATTCTAAGGTGGAGACAATCGCGATTCTCTGTTCCCAAAAATTGGGCGATCGGGCTAATTCTTGCAGAATATTACGGTCTTGGTGAAGTAAATGTCTGCCCAAAATTTGACGGCAGGTGACATCCACTAAATCCCAGTTATTAATCCATTTGGTATGTTTGAGATAGAACGCATAGATTTCTTCTCGTTTAAAAGTATCAGCTTTAGGATATTGATAGGTGAGAATCAACAGCGCGGTAAGGCGATATTCATGAATGTCCGTTTGCAGAAGTTTTTCTATCGCATCAAAACCAAGACTGATAAATTTTTTGGCTAATTGCCGTTGCTCTGGCACGGTAACACCCAAAAAGCGATCGCCTTCTCCATATTCGCCTTTACCCGTTTTAAAAAATCGAGAAAGTATAATTGCTTTGGTTGGACTAGCCAATGCATCTAGCTCACTCTTAAGATCGGCATGTGTTAGCATAATTTGCAGGATATTTTTGGTTTATATTAACCCTTGTTTGCCCTAGCCAGATGGCTAGGTAAAATCAAATGCTAAGCGCACCTGCGGGATATAAAACTCAATCGATTGATACCAGCATTGATGCTGAGATGTACTTGTTCAATCGCTTAAAATCTCTGACACTAATTCAAAAGGCTGAAAAAGTTAGCGGTTGGACAAAAGGATGTTTAGAACTTCATTTAGTTGGTCTTCAGCAGCGCTATCCAAGTATAAGTTTTAGCAAGTTGCGATACGAGTTTGCTAAAGCTACACTTAAACTTAATTTCTCTGATTCTGTATATCAAAATATTTCTGCATACGAGCAACCACTTATGCTTACTGATCCAATTTCACTAGCACTGGATGTAGCCGCAATTTTTAATGGTTTAGATATTCCCTATTTAGTCGGTGGATCGGTGGCAAGTACGCTAATGGGAGAACCTCGAGCAACTGAAGATGTGGATATTGTTGCTGATTTAACCATAGAAAAACTAATTCCATTACTACAATCTTTGCAACCCAGATTCTATGTCTCTGAAGATGCAGTTAGAGATGCAATTAGGTTCAAACGTTCCTTTAATCTAATCGACAATGATTCTCTGGGGAAAATAGATATTTTTGTGCTTAAAGATAACCCTTTTCCTCAAATTGAGTTTCAACGTCGCCGATCGCAACTAGTGAGACAAAATCCCGATCAAATGTTGGTATTACCCACTCCTGAAGATATTATTTTACAAAAATTAGTTGGGTATCGGATGACTAAGAATGAGTCGCAGAGACAATGGCGCGATGTTTTGGGAGTGCTAAAGATTCAAGGCGATCGCCTTGATTTTGGATATTTACAAAAATGGGCTGAGGAACTTAGTCTCAGTGATTTGTTGGAGACTGCTTGTACAGAGTCAGGGATAGAACTTTTTTTCTAAAAACAAAAGGAACGCAAAGCGTTCCTTTTGTTTTGCTTACCAACTGCGACCGTTTACCGATCGCCTTAAGCCAGAGCCAACCAATTCGCGCTCTTCGCCTTGAAAATTGCTCATAGCATTATTGATTAAATCCTGCTGTTTATCATCTTGATATTTTTGCTCATCGCGTAATAACACCTCACGGACTACTCGCACTAACGATCGCTGGGCAAGTTTAGAAATAACATCACGACCGAATGTGAGAGTTTGACGCTTAGTGAGAATGCGAGTAGCTAAAGGCAAAATGTCGGTGGGTGCGATCGCCTTGTCTTTCTGGAGGATTGTCCATAGTCTCGCAATGTAGCCTAAACTCGATGGAGTTTCAGTTTTAGCAATTGTTTCTTTGACTTGCGGATCAATCACGATATTGCTAATTGGTGACGTGCGAAATCTTTCAGGTAAACGCTTGCTTGCCTCAACTTCGATGCCTTTGACGATCTCATCGATGATGCGATCGTGCATAAATTCACTGCGATCGGAAAGTAAGAAATCGATTCCTTTGTCGAGGGTTCCATTCAAGTTGTAGTCAGGATTGGTTTGAGCATTGCTGAGCAAATTCTCTAGACGATTCCATCGGAATTCACCATCACGGAAGAGTAAATCCTTGAGAGCCATTCTTAACTCTGGCGCAGAATCATTCAGCAGACGATTGGCGACATAGGGATAGGCGACTGCTAAAACCTTGAATTTAGGATCGACGCTGAAGGCAATGCCTTCTAAAGTGACAAGCGATCGGATAATTAGCGCATAGTAAGCAGGAACTTGGAAGGGATAGTCATACATGATCTGCGATAACTGATCAGTCATGTCTTTAAAATCCATTTGCGTCAAGCTTTGTCCATCAGGCGGATTAAAAACTTCCGATAGTGCGGGGACGATCGCATCAAAGTCGATATCTTCAGTCAAAAATCCTAAACGCACATAGTCTTTAGAGAGCGCAATAAAATCACGATTGACTAGATGTACGATCGCTTCGATTAGTCCAAAGCGTTGCTCTGAGGAAACTTGGCTCATCATGCCAAAGTCGAGGTAGGCAAGTCTACCATCACCCATGACTAATAGGTTGCCGGGGTGTGGATCGGCGTGAAAATAGCCATAGTCAAGCAATTGACGCAAGGAGCATTGCACGCCAACTTCGATGATGTGACGACTATCAAAGCCAGCCTCTTTGACTCCCTGCACATTGGTTAACTTAATACCTTCAATCCATTCCATCGTTAATACCCGTTTAGCGGTGTATTGCCAATAGATTTTGGGAACATAAATTCCGTCCAATCCACCATAGTATTCAGCGAATTTTTCGGCGTTCTGACCTTCAAAGGTATAGTCCATCTCTTCAAAAATACGACTCGCAAACTCATCAAGGATCGCGGCTAAGTTAGTACGCACAAACTTGAAAGTCTTCTTGAGCCATGTGGCAATACCGCGCAGGATATACATGTCAAGAGCAATACCTGCGGCAATGTCAGGACGTTGGACTTTGATGGCAACGAGTTCGCCTGTTTTGAGTTTGCCTTTATAGACTTGACCTAATGAAGCAGCCGCGATCGGGTTGTCGGAGATTTCGGCATAAACTTCCGAAGGATCGGCTCCCAATGCATCGCGAATAAATTGGAAAGCAATTTCATTGGGAAATGGTGGCAGTTGATCTTGCAGTTCGGCGAGTTCGTCCATGAACACGGGTGGCACGATGTCAGGACGGGTCGAGAGAGCTTGACCAATTTTGATAAAGGCTGGTCCCAAACGGGTTAATAACTTTCGCGATTCGATCGCTAATTTTTTTAATTCTGTGGCTGAGGCTTTAGCGCTGAGGCGTAGTCTCAAAATCAACCAGATCAGGGGGACAAAAATCACTATGCAGCGCCACCAGACCCGCAAAGGTTGGTTGCGGTAGTAGTTTGCGATCGCGTCAATATCATAACGATCTAACTTAAAGTCTGGTTTGGTTACGGGCATAGTATTTTTGTAGACTTATCTGTAGACTTAATGTATAGATTATTTTAACAATTTGTAACAAGATTCGGGATAGCTCTCTAGGCTTAAGTTTGTAACGCTCTCACTAAAAGAGATCTTTACAAACTTAAGCCTAAAGATGATTCCCCTTAGCTATACGGAGAGTAGAAATTGAGTGTAATAGCTCAAAGAACAACTTTTAGCGCTTGCTCGATTACTTCTTGATATTCTGTTACTCCATATAATCTATAGGCAATTTGATCAATTTGATTTTGAATTTCTGCTTGTCGCAGCAAAATATTTTCTAAATCCGATCGCCCTGCTTCTTGTTGAACTCGTTGCTCGATGACTTCGAGTACACGCAAGTTACTAATGCGATCGAGATCATATTGATAAACTTTAAGTGCTACAAAGGCGGAGTTTCCCAAATTGCTAATATCACGGGTAAGCTTTTGTTTACGGCGAAAATCTTGATCAAATTCAATTAAATAAATTAGTCTAGCTAGTAAATAGCGGCGCAGGAAGTTATTACGAATTCTCACGGTGACAAGTTCGACCCATTCGCGATCGCCTTCTTTCCAATCTTCATCTTCGGTAATTTCGCCCCAGAGGCGATAACCATCAATGGTTGGTTCTATTTTTAGTGAGAGTAAATGTCCTTCACGGTTTGGGTTGAGACTTTCATATTCGATATCTGCACCATAGTCGCCTGTGATGTTGTGGTAATAGGTGGCGGAGACTTCGGTATATGGGATCGCTGAGGATTTGGCTTGGTAGGTAGTGATAATCGAGTAGCGATCGCGCCAAATTTGATGGGCTTCTTTGCCAAGTTGTGCTAGTTCTTGAAAGTCTGGATTATCTTCTGGTTGCTCAAATACAGGAATCGGTATATCACCAACTTGATTCTCAAAGTATTCAAACATCCCTTTCCCTGTGAGTTTACCGATACCTCCTAAAGCTCTGTAACGGAATTCTAATGGTTTGGAATTGAGCAAAGCACAAATATAATAAAGGGTCTCTATATTCGTGTTTTCAGCTTTCACAAAGCCAGCAACATCACTTTTAAAACCTAATGATCCATCTTCATCCACAGCAAATTTATTAGAATTGGCGCGGCGAGGGAAGAATATTTTTGGTGCAAGTAACCCGTTTCTTGGTCTATGTAATTGAAACCATTCATAACTACTTGTTCTATTTTTAAAAACATCTCTACTTTCTAAATCTTGTCTTTTTGACTCAAGATATTTTTTCAATGATGTAGGAATATCATTCCATTTTGTGCTGTGAGTATAATAAATTAACTGTGTTTCAGATGGTTTATGACCAAAAGCCTGAATTGAAGATATTGATACTCTTGAACACAAAAAATCTTTTGGAAATTTGCGTGTAAAGCTCCCCTCGAAAATAGCATCTTTGCCCGTAGTAATTCCCTCCATATATTTGACATAGTTTGTTTCCCTTATCTTTATTCCGCTTAGATCAAT
This sequence comes from Pseudanabaena sp. CCNP1317, assembly GCF_034931345.1. NCBI lineage: Bacteria > Bacillati > Cyanobacteriota > Cyanophyceae > Pseudanabaenales > Pseudanabaenaceae > Pseudanabaena > Pseudanabaena sp. CCNP1317. The sequence goes on from NZ_JAYGIF010000005.1 coordinate 63,354, forward strand.
TTCACTAAAGATATGACTATAAGGAGAAATTTCCCATCTATCAGATTTTAAATTTTCTTGGTTAATCTTAACTTTAGCAAAACCATTGTGAATAGATAGTTCTAATTTTTTAGTAATTGCAGTTTTAGCTTTATCAAAATCGAGAACGTAATCAGTTACAAAATTACTTTCATCATCAGGAACCTGTTTTTGATATTGAATAATACAAGTAGCAATTCCAGCATTAAAAACTTTATGACCTAAGAAATCAAGGAGATAGGTGATTTTTGTGTTTTGGCTTAGAAATTCGCGTAAATTTTTTGACTTGTCACCCTGAATAAAAGCACGTGAAACAATAAAGCTTAACGTTCCTGATTGTTTGAGCAATTCATAGCCCCAGCGCAAAAAGTAAAATAAAATATCAGTTTTATCATTGTAAATATCAGCATAAACTGTCTTTAACCATAACAATTCTGATGCACCTCTACCAAACGTAGCATCAACACTAAAATAAGGTGGATTCCCAATAATCGCCGCAAATCCCCTTTGATCTGCTGGTAAACGTAGATCGAAAACATGGGGAAATTCCACTTGCCAGTTAAAGGGACGCTTTATGATCGCTTCTTCTAAAGCCGTAGGAATTAACATTAGTTGCGATTTCAATCGCTCAAATTCAGTAACTGTCCAGTCAGGCAAGGGGCTTAAGCCCCTTGTTCCATTTTCTAGAGATTCTGAGGTAAGATACAAACGAATAGCGATAATTTCCTTTTCATTAGAATTTCGATTTTTGATTGATTTAATCGCTTCTTGCAAACTCTCATCACTAGCAAAAAAAGCCGTCAATACTGGATTAACTTGTTGATTAATCTCCGTAATACAACGCTCTAAATTTGTCACTGCTTGAGCGCGATCGCGTTCTGATAAAGTCACATTTCTAGCTGTGATCGCTAAATCCGCCGCCTTTGCTAACTGCACAGATACAGACTCTAAATTAGCAGGCGAATGAATCAAACTATTACCAACCCGAATATTTAAAGCCAAAGCAGGCAACTTAGAATTAAGTGTTTTTCGTTTACCATAAACATTAGGACGAGCGCGAAGCAATCTTGTCCATAATGATAATTTCGCTAAAAGTACAGCTTGTGGATCGAGATCCACACCATGCAGCATTTTCACAACAATACTTTCTTCGATATTATTAATTGGAATTGCCGCCGCGTGACTAAATAAATCACCATTACCCGAAGTCAAGTTAGGATTTTCACAAGCCTTGTTATAGCGCTTTAACTCTTCTAATAAATAATCAAAGGCTCCCAATAAAAATGACCCTGAACCACAGGCAGGATCGCAAACAGTGATTTCTAAAACTGAACTAGCTACGTTATATGCTTCGGTAAAATTATGGGATTGCAGTAAAGCGATCGCTTGATCAATTTTTGTTTCAACTAAAGGCTGCAAAGTTTGATAAACAATCCGCCGCACAATATATTCAGGCGTATAGAAAACCCCCTCACGCTTGCGAGTTTGTTGGTTTTCGAGAATCTTGACTTGATTTCCATCTTCAATTAATTGGTGAGCCAAAAACTGCTCATAAGCAGTTCCTAAAATATCTTGAGTTAGAGTCGTAAAATCATAATTATAAATTGAGCGATATTCCGTTAAAGTTCCTGCGATCGCATACAGAAACCCATCTTTAGGTACTGCATTAACGATAATCAATGGCTCTAAATAATCACTCTCAATATCCAACTCATCCACCCATGACAGATGAAAAAGTTCTGTATTATAACCCACCCAAGTATTCCGAAACCCCTTACGCAGTTCTTCGATAAAAGGTAAATCAGCAAAAGTCTCCTGCCAATTGTAATAAATTCTTCCTAAATAGTTATAGGGCATTTCCGAACTAAAAGCTTCCAATAATCGAATCAACAAAAAACGATTAAGAATTACCTGCGAAGCTTCTCGAATTCTATCTAAACTTAGTTCAGGTTGCGAAGCTTTAATTCCGTTCGCCAGAATCGCCCGCCAAATTTTTAAATCCGCTAAAAACCTAGCCCCTAGACCTTCCCTAGTATTTTCTGTGTAATAAGCTGTTAAGCGATCGCCGCGTAAATTCTCCCTAGCCAAACAACCATAAAGCCGTTCCCTTAATTCAGGATCATTTTGCAAATCTTCAATTTTAAACTGCCAAAATGGTGTCTTATCCTGTAAACGCAATACATACCATTCTCGAAAATTGGATAAAACTATCCACAATACAGGCTGATCATTGGCAATATCTAAGCTGTAATCGCGCAAATAATCTAGAACTTGTTGCTTATTGCTTTCCCAAATATCCTTATCCCACAGACTCTTCGCCTCAAACATCAGCACAGGTCTAGCACCAGCATCAGGTTTGAGTAAATAATCAACCCAAGTCGTAGTCCGAATCAGGCTTTTGATCTTTCCCTCTGGTGTGCGACATTCAGGCGTATAGCCCAAAGCAGTGAGCAAAGGCTCTAATAAACGGCTTTTGGTAGCTTCTTCAGGTTTACCCTCTCGCGGCGATCGCTGCATTTGCTCAGATTCAACCACTAAACGCAAAATTTCAGCTTGAAAATTTTCTAAGGACATAAAACAAACTAAAAAGACTGAAAAATCACACTAAATTAATGTGATTTTAGTCGAACTAGCATGTCATTTACACAAAATTACATTTCTAATCTCTCAAAATTAGTTCAACTTAATTTTTTTTATGGTCATAGAGATATCTCTCTTCTGGTTCTTTACTACAACCGTGATTACCTCTGCGAAGCTATCTGCACAGGTATCATACAAATTTTCTAGGGATTGCTGATAGCTAGACTGCAATCATGCTAGTAGCGATCACCCTCGCTTTCAGGGTTTTCTTGATTTCAAGGTATGCAGTAGAATAAGCCATAGATTTTTATTCATTGCTGCTATGAGTCAAACCGATAACCTAGAAGAACGCTTTCGTGAGCTAGAGCGCGAAGTGATGGGCAATAAGCAACAAACGAGTAGCCAACAACCCCATGATCCAAACAAACGCGCTGAACCAGAATTTGTGGCTGTTGGGCAAAGCGTAGAGGCTGCTAAAACTGGCTTAAGTAGTCTTATTGCTTGGGTAAATAGCCTAACTGGAGCAACCAAAGTTGCCGCGATCGTGGCGATCGGGCTAGTTTCATTTACAATTCTGAGTTTTGTATTTAAACTAGTATCACTAGCCATTTCCATCGGCATTATGGCGCTAGTCGGGTTTATTTTGTACAAAGTATTCTTTGAGCCAAGCCCAACAAAATAAATAATAAAAATCTTTACACAGTAGAGATTTTTATATCTAAAACTAAATGTCTATCAGGACTAACTCCTATGACTATTTCTCGTGCATCTCGTAGACCAATCCAGCCGAAATTGCGTTCTATGCCTCTACGGAAAACCCCTTCGGCACTATACATCCAGATGCATCAACTCGCCAATGAGAAAGAGCGACTACAGGAAGAATTGGTACGAGTATGCGATCGCCAGCAACAAATAGTCAATCGTCTTGCCGAGCTTGATCGCAATCTCGCGCAACTAGATCTAGATGTAGAGAATAACGCTGTAAGTGCAGAGATGACCGAGGCACAGTTTGTTAATAAAATTAAGGCTAAGCCTACAGAGCGTATTCAAACAATCCGTGGCGCAACCTATGAAAGTATGACGATTGAATATTAGTCCAAGGGGTTTGAGTTTTGATTTTGCCTAAGGCAAAATCAAAACCACTATGGGAAGTGAATTTGTAATAGCGAAACATCATCACCAGATTTGGCGTTTGGCGTTTGGCTCTGGATTTTTTGCATAACTGAATTTATACTAATTTCTTCACTCAACGAGAATTTTTCTACTAAGTAATTGAAAAACTTAGGCATTCCCCATATCTTGTCATTTTCTTGCATAACTTCAAAAATGCCATCACTGAAAATATAAAGCTTACTGTCTGGCGCTATCGATAGTTCCGAGCTAGTGTAATCCACATCAGGGAAAAATCCTATAGGCATATCTAGACTAGGAAGTTCTTGAATCTGAGGACTTTCAGGAGTTCCAGAAATCAAAATTCCTTGCGGATGTCCAGCATTAGCATAGATCAGCTTACGTTGCGATCGCTCGTAGACTCCATACCACATTGTGAAATAGCGTCCATTGTGCTGACTCATCTGAAAAGCCCGATTAAGCTCTGTCATAATTGCGCTAGGCTCATAAAACTTCTCTTTCCCAAAGGACTGTGATCGCAAGAGATTTAAAATTGAAATGGATAATAATGCTGAACCTACGCCATGCCCAGAAGTATCGATCAAATAAATAGCTAAATGATCAGGATCTAACCAATAAAAGTCATAACAATCTCCACCCAGTTGACTAGAGGGAATAAACTCAGCCGTAATGTTTACTACACCTTCTAAAGTCAAAGGCAACAAAGCTCTTATATATTCTCCTGCCTCCGCAAATTCCGCCTCTAGTAACTGCTTTTGTGATTGTAAGTCTTTATTAAGTTGATAGATTCTTAAACCCGCTCTGACACTAGCGATTAATTCAGTCTTATCGATCGGTTTAGATAAAAAATCATCAGCTCCATTATCTAGAGCTTTCACCTTATCTTCGACAGCACCTTTGGAAGTTAATAAAATAAAGATCGTTGAAGACAAATTATCATCCAGCTTAATTTGATGACAGACTTCTAATCCATCTATGTCTGGCATCATCCAGTCACAGATGATTAAGGCTGGTTGATATTGTTTGGCTAATGATATTCCTTCCTTTCCATTCTTTGCGACAATTACTTCATATTTTTGTGCTTGCAGTGTATTTTTCAGAATCATTTGCATGACAAGATCGTCATCAATTACAAGAATTTGCTGCATCCTGATTACCTTATGGACTATATGTTATAGCAAAACATAAAATGGCTATGCCACAGCAAAGAAAGGGGTAGTTAGGACAGTTAGTTTCAGGGGCGATCGCGGCTCTAGAAAGTACCTTTTTGTTTACGATTGGGTATAAAGCATGAATTTATGTAAATTGAGCGATCGCGTTGCAAATTTTCTCATGACACAAATATATTGGCTCTAAGACATAGATTTTAGCATTCTGACCAAAAAAACTATTCGCTTTCAGGTTCTGCTTCGTAAATTGTTTGATATAGGTTGAGGCGATCTCTTATATCTTTGGCTAACTGATCGAAGGTTATACAAATTATCTTTCTGGAATCAACTACAACTTTATTCAAACGCCACTTTAATCTACTGTTATCAAGTTCTGACAAGAACTTATCTCTACCAATAACGATAATTCCATAAATTTCTATATTACTGTTACCAAAAATGTTGCGTGCCGAATCAGTGTTTTTAAGATCATCAATTTTCCAAAACCAATCAACAATTTGGCTAAAACCATGTTCAAATCTTGGCGACCATTCTGATGTGCTTTTTCCTTTTTTGCGTGTAAAAATACTGTTTTTAGTGGCATCCTCAAATTCGATAAAGCAATACGTATGATGTGTAGAATCTCCAACGATTAAATCTGCACGAAAATCGCCAAAAAATGAAAACTCATGCTTAATACGATCAAATGTGATCATGCTGGGAGCGTAGTAGGCAATGAATGCTGATAGATGTAATCTTGACTTGAAAAATGGCAATATGTCTTTAGTTTCAGATAGTTCATCTTTTGCAATGAGTAAATTTTCAAACTCTTGAAGTTCAGCAAAACACTGGCTAATATCTAATTTAAATGAATCTATTTTTGTCATTAATGATTTTTTGCATCCCCAAACAGAAATTCAAGACGACTACGACTAACTACATCCACAATAGTGATCTCTCTATCTTGTGATTTGAACACAATTCGATAATCACCTCTTCCTCTGGCAATGAAGTGGTTGGGGACAGAAGGATTAAGTTTATAGATCTTAGCTTTGGTGCAAACAGGGAAATCTTCTAAGCATTTGACTGTATTGACGATTTGCTCTTTATCTTTACTTGGCAAAAAGTCAATTGCAATTCGAGCCTTATCCAGAAAGACAATACGATTTTTCTGAGATGGGGGATTATTAATTTTAAGACTTGAGTTCATGCAATCAATGCCTCGCGAAAAAATCTTGGAACCATACTCTAAATATCATACTGCGATCGCTAGCCTATGCCATATTGAAGTGAGTACCTTTATGTTTTGGGTTTTCGATATAATCACAGTGAATGAGAAATGAAAGAGCTTAGATAAAGACATGGCAGCGATAGGCATCATGACCGCACAGGTGCGTCCCGAACGTGAGATCGGACAAATCCATGTTTATGACGGCACAGGCAAAGGCAAATCACAGGCAGCATTGGGCGTAGTTTTGAGATCGCTTGGCTTAGGCATGTCCGACACATCACCCTTCGGCACAAGAATTTTGTTATTGCGCTTTCTCAAAGGTTCGGAGCGTGAATATTCAGAAGATGCCGCAATTTCCGCATTGCAACAAGGATTTCCTCACTTAATCGATCATGTGCGGACTGGTCGCTCTGAATTTTTTGATGCTGAACATGTCACACCCTTCGATCGCCAAGAAGCCGAACGAGGTTGGGCGATCGCTAAAGGGGCAATGGCTTCAGGGCTTTACTCCGTAGTGGTTTTAGATGAAATTAATCCTGTTCTTGATTTAGGACTAATCCCCGTCGATCGCGTTGTCAAAGATTTAAAGCATAAACCACCCCATCTCGAAGTAATCTGCACAGGACGCGGTGCACCTCAAGCATTAATTGATATCGCTGATCTACACTCGGAAATGCGATCGCATGATGATGCCCATGCTGAGAAATATGATGTGACGGGAATTGAGATTTATACAGGTGCTGGTAAAGGCAAAAGCACCTCGGCTTTGGGGCGATCGCTTAAGGCGATCGGTACAGGCATTAGTCGAGATCTATCCCATCGTGTGCTGATCATGCAATGGCTCAAGGGTGGTGCTGGCTATACCGAAGATGCAGCGATCGCTGCTCTCAAACGTGGCTATCCCCATGTAATCGATCATCAGCGCTGTGGACGTGATGCGATCGTCTGGCGTGGTCAACAACAGGAAATGGACTGCATCGAAGCGCAACGTGGTTGGGAAATCGCTCAGGCAGCGATCGCTTCAGGACTTTACAAAACGATCATCCTTGACGAACTCAATCCCACTGTTGATCTGGATTTACTACCCGTCGAGCCAATCTGCCAAGCATTGCTCAAAAAATCCCGCGATACTGAAGTGATCATTACAGGGCGTTGTCTCAACCAGCCCGCTTACTTTGACCTTGCATCCGTTCATTCAGAAATGGTCTGTCACAAGCACTACGCTGAAAAAGGCGTAGACCTCAAACGTGGTGTAGATTTTTAAGAGAATGTCTGCGGCGCTTTGCGCCGCAGACATTCTCTTTAGGTTTAATTTTCGATAACTTCTACTTCCGCATCAGATTCCTGTTCTTCGGCTTCTGAGGCATTCAGGTAGTAGTGATTATAGTAACCATAGTGATACTCACTATCCGATGAGCCAATCATATTAATCAACAAACCAGAAACATTAGCTCTGGCTGTCGATAAAATCTCTAATGCACGGGAAATTCCACTTCTAGTTGAACGATTAATCGCTGCTACCAAAATAAATGTATCTACCTTTGATGTCAGACATTGAGCGTCAGTTATGCCAATCACAGGTGGAGTGTCAACCAAAACATAGTCATACTCTTGTCTCCATTCCTGTAATAGCGCAGCCATTTTACTAGACTCTAGTAATAACATAGGATTAGGAGGAAGAGAGCCTGAAGTTAAAACATGCAGATTTCCAAGCTCATCCCCTGCCTGAATTAGATCCTGCCATGAACTAAGCGTAGCTAAAGCTGTGGACAATCCAACTTTATTACCTAGCTTCGCTAATTTATGAATAGTTGGTTTTCGCATATCAGCATCAACTAAGAGAACTCTATGACCCAGAGCCGCTAAAATGTTAGCAAGATTATAGGTCAAAGTACTCTTACCTTCTGAAGGTACGGACGAGGTGAAAGCAATCACTTTCATCGTGTCGTCAGTACCCAAGTAACGCAAATTTAAAGCCAGCGAACCCAGCGCCTCTTTAAAAGCATAATAACTACTAGATGGCAATATACCTTGGCTATTTGTGGGAACTAAAGAGGCTACTTCTGTCATCGGGATGGAAGCAAGTAGAGGGATATCAATCATTTCCCTTAACTCCTCCACCTCACGAATTCGCTGATCTAGTCGATTGAGTAACAAAGCAAATAAGATTCCTAGTGCTATTCCAGAAATCGCTCCAGTAATCAAACTCCTCTCGATATCTGGAGAAGATGGTTTAATGGGAATAAGAGGCGGCTCCAAGATTTTCCATGATGAAATTTCTTGAGCCTCTGAGATTCTTAATTCTTCTAATTTTTCGCTCAACTTGTTGTAGGTTGAAGTGTCAAGGGCAAGTTGTCTTTGAATTTCTACATACCTTTGCTGAATCTGGGGGATCTTAGAAAAAGCGGTAGCAACTTCAGTCTGGGCATTACGAATGCTCTCTAGTTGAGCTTGGCTAACAGCAAGGTTAGTTTGAGCATCAAATAACTGGGAAGCTAAATTTTGCTGAATTGCACTATTCGGCTCGTTAGCAATATTTGTCGTACTGCCTCTCACGCCAACTACTGATTGAGCGCGAGTCTCCAGCAATCGATAGAGTTCATCTCGACGATCTCTAAGGGCGATCACAGTAGGGTGATCTTCTCGAAAGCGAGTGCGCTCTAAAAAGTAATTAGTTTCAACTTCTTGAAATTGTTTAACTAAGGATTGATAGGGCGTATCTTGTTGCAAAATTGCGCTACTGATCGCCGCTTCAGGAGATTTGCCAACTTGACGGCTAAGGGCTTCATACTGTTGTTGAACTTGGGCGATTTTGATTTGTAATTCTTGAGCTTGCTTTTCGAGTGCCTCGCGCATTTTATAAACAGAGGCTGCATAGGTGTCAGGATCGACAATATTGTAAGTCTTACGGAATTGGGTAACTGCGAGAGCTGACTTATCAAGCTGCTGTTTAACCTGTGGCAGCTTATCTTGGATAAATTTAATCGCAGTACTGGACTTAGTACGGCGATCTTTTAAGCTATATTCAACGTAAGTTTGGGTTAATGCATTTAAAACTTCTCGCGCCCGCTTGGGATCGCTATCTGTGTAGGTAAGACGCAAAACCATCGTATCTTTTTCGGGACGGATGTCTAATCCATTCATAATCGTCAATGGATCAATATCTTTGTAGGATACTGACGATGGAGATTGCTGCATTTTAGAAACAGCAATTTCAATGAGAGGGCGGCTTTCCAGAATAGCGACCTCTGTACTGAGATTAACCAGAGAGCTAGTGGATAATCCCGGAAGTTGAATATCTGATATAGCGATCGTCGAGTTAACTAGGAGCGAAGAGGTTGAGCGATATTGTGGAGTTCTGGTAAATGTATAGTAAGTATTTCCCGCAAATACAGAGACAGAAACAGCGACGATGACGATCCAACGCTTGCGGAGTACTCTGAAAAATTTGGCAAGCTTAAACGAATCATCGACATACTTGCCTACATAGGTAGCTTTAGGATATTCAGTCATCGTTGTTTTTACCTAAGTAGCTTTAATCGTTAAACTCTTAATCGTTTAATCGTTAATCTTTATATCAAAATCAGGATGATATATCAAATTTATAATTTGAGTATCAGCAATTCTCTCTAGCGAAGTCTATTGCATTTGCCGAACCTCAAGGGATGTTTTGAAAGTGTTGCTTGGCAACACTTTCAAAACATCCCTTGGTTTGGGTTTAAGCGCAAAGCACTGTAAGTATGTCTACTTACTTAATAATACTTATAATATAAGTGATTGATTAGACTGCAACCAAACCCCATAACATCTCAGCCCGAATGCCTGCAACTATTCCGACAATATACTCTACCTTGTTCTTAACAATCCTGTTATTTTTTGGATTAATTTCTTTTTTACGTGGCTCCATCCGCGATCGCACAACTGATGCACTATTCACTGTCGAAGAAATTACGGACGATCGCCTATTGAAGCAAGTGCGCGACCATTTTCAGCAGAGAGCTTACAAAGTAATTGAGATTGATCCTGCGCGAGATGTAGCGACCCTCTCTGGGCAAGTCAAGCCAAGTCTTTTTTTGGCAATATTTATGACAATACTCGCAGCAGTTGGCTTAATTTGTCTGGGTGTAGTGTTGGGTATTTTAATCCCTGACTTAGAGAATCTCTGGTTATGGCTGCTAATCTTTTCGCCGATCGCGGGTGTGTTTTATTGGCGCGGTACTCCTCGCGAACGTTTAGTTAGTTTGCAACTTTTACCTGAGACAAGACTGAAAGTACGCGCTCATAAAGATGAGATCGAAGAGTTACAGCGATCGCTCAACCTAGAAAAAATAGATAAAGAGTAATAGGGTGGGCAATGCCCACCCTATTACTCTTTATTGCTGCTTTTTAAATAAAATTGCCGCTATTTTTTATAATAGATTAGGAAAACTTTGCTCAAATTTATGGTTATTGATATTTTATGACTACCGTTTTACCCAGTCTCAGACAAGAGACTAATTCGACAATTCAGCCGAACTCACTACAAAATAAGACTTCAAGCTTAGATAGTCTGTCTCCTAATCAGCAACTTCTGCCCTTAACTGCCATAGTCAATTCTAAAGATCATCTGGAAATAGGTGGTTGTGATGTAGTGGACTTAGTGAGCCAATATGGTTCACCGCTCTATATTTTGGATGAAGTCAGTCTTAGAACAGCCTGCCAGCAATATCGAGATGCCTTTGCAAAGCATTATCAAGGACAGGCTCAGGTTTTATATGCTTCTAAGGCTTGGAGTTGTCTAGCGGTTTGTGCGATCGTGGGTTCTGAAGGGCTAGGCATTGATGTTGTTTCAGCAGGTGAAATCTTGACCGCTTTACGGGCTGGTGTTTCGCCGAGCTTGATTTATTTTCATGGCAATAATAAATCTGCCGATGAACTGAGCTATGCCCTAGAGTCAGGCTGCACCATTGTCGTAGATAACTGGCATGAGCTAAAAACTTTGGCTCATCTCGCTCAAGAGCAATCCCTTGAAGTGGGCTTTAATGCACCACGCATAATGTTGCGGTTAACCCCTGGAATTGAATGCCATACCCATGAATATATTCAGACAGGACATATTGACAGTAAATTTGGCTTTGATCCCAATGAAATAGAAGCGGTATTTGCTTTTGTTGCTGAGTCTAGTCTCAACTGCGTTGGTATCCACGCCCATATTGGTTCGCAAATTTTTGAGTTGCAGCCACATCAAGATATTGGTGGCGTGATGGTGCAGTGGTTTAAACTTGCAGGTGACAAGTATGGATTGAAATTTTCTGAGCTAAATATTGGTGGTGGTCTCGGAATTCGCTATGTAGAGTCTGATGATCCTCCTAGTATCGAAGACTGGATCAAAACTGTCAGTGCGGGTGTAACCGATGCTTTTGCTACCGCAGGATTAGCGCTACCCAAACTACTCTGTGAACCAGGGCGATCGCTTGTTGGCGCGACCTGTGTAACTGCCTATACAATCGGCGGAAGCAAAACGGTTCCTGATATTCGTACCTACATCACTGTGGATGGTGGCATGTCGGATAACCCTCGTCCGATTACCTATCAGTCAAAATATCGGGCTGTGGTGGCAAATCAGATGAGTTCATCCTTGTCGCAAACTGTAACGATCGCAGGTAAGCATTGCGAATCAGGTGATATTTTGATTAAAGATATTCAATTGCCTGAGACTAAGGCTGGCGACATTCTCGTGGTATTTGGTACAGGCGCATACAATTACAGCATGGCTTCCAACTACAATCGTTTGCCAAAGCCTGCGGCAGTGGTTGTGGGGAGTGGTGAATCTAGTTTGATCATCAAACGAGAAACTCGCGAGGATCTATTGCGTCAAGATTGTCTACCTGAGAGATTACACCAATTCACAAAAGTGTGATGACAGTTTTGTGAATTAAAAACCAAACCCACTAAGGGCTTTAGCTAACCAAATAAAGAAATGGCGTAGCCATTTCTTTATTTGGTTAGCTAAAGCAAAAATGTTCTGAAAGCCTCATTTTTCTGTAGGGGCAATTCATGAATTTCCCCTAATTTCGTTCTTTTATGTAAGTCTTATGTTTTTAAAAAACCAAACCCAGTATGGGTTTTCAAAAACATAAGATAGCTAAGCCGCTTTATGTTTTGGCATTACAAGTAGTTGGAGTTCAGTTGTGAATGAGAGGACGATGAATGCAGTGGTTTAATATCAACTCAATTGCATTCATTATGAGAGCGATCGATATCCTTGCGGTATTGGGATTGATCTATTTCATGCTGTCCCTCAGCAACGATCGTCGCACCCTATTGATGGTGCGGGGGATCATCTTTTTACTAATTGCAAGTGTATTGAGCGATCGCCTTGGTATGCGATTGCTCAATTTTGTCCTTGATAAGTTATTAATTGGTGCAGCCGTGGCGATGGCAGTAATTTTGCAACCAGAGCTAAGGCGATTTTTAGAACGTCTGGGACGCGGCGATTTACTATCGTTAATTCAACCGACAACCAATCGGCGATCGCCTGTCGAAACTGACTCAGTAATTGAAGAAATTAATGATGCTGTAATTGAGCTATCGCAAAATCGTACTGGTGCATTAATGATTATTGAGACGGGTGAACCGATCGATGATCGTGATTTTTCAGTACCAGGGGTGAGACTTAACGCTTTATTATCAAAAGAGCTATTGCATACAATTTTTCAAACTTCAACGCTTTTGCATGATGGAGCCATCTTGATTCGAGAAGATCGCATTCTGGCGGCTGGGGTGATTTTGCCAATTTCGGAACGAGCCGCCTCACGAGAAATTGGTACTAGACACCGAGCAGCAATGGGCATCACCGATCGCGTTAGAAATTGTTTTTGTATAGTTGTTTCAGAAGAAACAGGATCAATTGCGATCGCGGAAAATGGCATCTTAGATCGCCCAATTTCCAGTAGTCGCCTACGAGAAATATTAGAAACTAAACTAGGTAATTATCGTCCAACGACCCTAGGTGGAACAGTGCCACGCTTTAATTGGCTCTGGTCAAACTCAATTTTCAAAAATATGGTAAGTCGAAAATCGTCAGAAAAGAAATGACTGCAAAGCTATTACAAACCTTGCCTCCAGACCTAGATCGTCAAAGATTGCCTAAACACGTAGCCGTAATTATGGACGGTAACGGACGCTGGGCAAAGCAAAAGGGAATGCCCAGAATTGCAGGTCATCGTCAGGGTGTGGATGCCTTGAAGGATTTATTGCGCTGTTGCAAAGATTGGGGAATTGCAGCACTGACGGTCTATGCTTTTTCCACGGAAAATTGGAGCCGACCCGCTCAAGAAGTTGATTTCTTGATGGTCTTATTTGAGCGAATGTTGCGTCGTGAATTGGAGGAAATGTGCCGTGAAGGAGTACGCATTTCCTTTGTGGGTGATCTTGATTCTTTGTCTAAGTCCTTGCGAAATGAAATAGAGCGATCGCAAACGGCTACAGCTAATAATCAGGCTATTCATTTTACTGTCGCGATCAACTATGGCAGTCGTCGTGAAATCGTCAGAGTTTGCCGCCAAATTGCTGAAGCAACTTTAGCGGGGGAAATTCAGCCTGAAAATATTGATGAAAATGTGTTTGAGCAACATCTCTACACCGCAGGAAACCATAATCCTGATCTCTTAATTCGGACTAGTGGTGAAATGCGTTTGAGTAATTTTTTGCTTTGGCAAATGGCTTATACGGAAATGTATTTTACCAATACACTTTGGCCAGATTTTGATCGCCATGAGTTTCATCGAGCGCTGATTGATTATCAAGAACGCGATCGGCGCTTTGGTAAAGTGTAGGAAATCAAAAACGCTATAGTGTAAGCATAGAAAGCCCGTCGCGCTACACATCCTGTCATGGGAGAATAAAAATGCTGAATATAAGCAAGTTAAATGATGTTTATCCGTTAACTAGACAAGCTAAAGATCAATACGAGCAAGATTTCTACGCATGGACACAGGAACAAGCTCAATTACTTAGACTCGGCAAGCTAGAAGGGCTAGATCTCGAAAATCTCGCGGAGGAAATAGAGTCTTTGGGTAAACAGCAAAAGCAGGAATTGCGAAATCGGTTTGGAGTTTTAATTGGGCATTTGCTCAAGTGGGAATATCAGCCATCTCTGCGGGGTAAAAGTTGGAGAATTACTATTGATTTGCAACGGGAGGAAATACTCGAACTGGTTAGTGAAAATCCTAGCCTCAAGCCATATCTAGAAGAAGCGATCGCTAAATCCTATAAACAAGCGATCGCACTAGTCGTTAAAGAGACACCATTGGATAAAAATGATTTACCGTCAGAATGTCCTTATACTTTCGTTCAAGTTTTTAATCAAGATTTTTACCCCAACTAAACACTAAAGGCGCAAAGCGCCTTTAGTTCCTATTGAAACAAGGGCGCTTTGCGCCCTTGTTTCCTATTGCAAAAAGAGGGCGCTTTGCGCCCTCTTTTTTAGTAATGATTACCAACTTTGCGGTGGTGAGCGGCGGTGAGAGATTCAGGTTTTGAGACTCGACCTTCCTCAGCGATCGCATAGATAATCCAGTGATCGCTACATTCCATCCGACTCATGACCTCACACTCGATAAAGGCAAGAGCATCAGTAAGAATTGGTGCGCCAAAGCTCGATAGCTGAGTTTTGACACCTTCAAAGCGATCAGCCCCTGGAGCAAATCGTTTGAGAAAATGCTGCATCAATTTGGAATAATTGCCATCTTCAAGCACGTTCAAAACAAAGCGATCGCCTACTTGCATAAACGACTCGATCGCCCGATCCTTTGCCACGGCAACCGTAAAGCCTAATGGTTTAAAACTAGCTTGGGCAACCCAAGAAGCTAACATGGCGCTGCGTGCGCCGCCTTTGGCGGCTGAGATGATATACAAACCACCTGCTAAACGTCCCAAAGCTTTATCAAGATCCGCGTCGATCGCCTTGAGTTGTTTAATATTTTGCTTACGAGTTAGCAATTGTCCCAAGTCAGTACCCGCTTCATCACAGGTTTGATAAGTAGCTTCGTTGGGATTTTCACGTACCTTGATGGCTGGGAAAGCGGTGACTACACCCAAATCCTTAAATCTGTTATTCAACAAATCAATGGATGAATCTTGATCGCCGTGCGGTTCGTATAGCCCAATTACTTGCTTTTCGCTAGCTGCGGCAAGGATCGCACCGATCGCTGTTTCCACATGGGTATTCGATGCTGGCGGTGTGCAGACGACTAAACCTGATGCATGGGCGACAAGTTCGCGTAATTCCTGTAAATCGATCGCTTTAAGATCTGCCATTTCTACAGCTACACCAGTTTTCGCGATTCCGCGTGCGATCGCTTGGGAGAGGCGATCGCAATAGCCATAGTCAGACACATAGCAAACCACAACGTTAGTTTCGCCTTTAGTTTGCGCTTGGCTCCATTGGCGGTAGTTTTCCGTTAGTTCTTTGACGTTATAGCGCAGTAAAGGGCCATGTCCATTGGCCACGATTTCCGCCTGTGGCAAGTCATCCATCCGCTTCATTGCCGAAATGACCGATCGCGCATTAGGAGCCATCAAGCATTCATAATAAAAGCGATAGTCGGGCGCAATTCTTTTTAAATTTTCATCGTAAATTGCATCACTACAATAGTGCATTCCAAAAATATCGCAGGTGTACAAAATCGATGTCCCCAAATCAAAGGTCATCATCGTGTCTGGCCAATGCAAATTCGGCGCATTCACAAACTGTAAAATGTGACCATTCCCTAGATCAACCTGATCGCCATTTTTGACAACTTGCTGCTTAAATGGCTGATTAATTAGCTCACCGAGAAATTGCAAAGCTACCTTTGTCGCCACCACCGTGACATTGGGGGCTAATTCTAATATTTCCTTGACCAAGCCGCTATGGTCTGGCTCGGTATGACTAATTACCAAATAATCAATCTGTGCAGGATCGATTTGCTCTTTTAAAGTATTGAGGTATAGCTCACGAAACTTAGCGTGGGATGTGTCAACTAAAGCTAGTTTTTCGCCACGAATGATATAGGAGTTATAGGTCGTACCATTTTGCAAACCAAACTCGATATCAAAGCGATCGCGATCCCAATCAAGCGATCGAATGGTGGTCGTGTCCGCCGCAATTTCAGCAACTTGGATGGTGAGTCGGCGTTCAACCGACTTCTCAGAAACATTTACAATAGAAGGAATCTCAATAGCAGCTACCACGATCTTGTTTCTCTATCTGATTTTCAACTATCTCCAGTCTAATGCTTACTTTTCGACAAGTCCAATTAGATGTACTAATTGATACTATAAGAGGTTATCTAACACCTAAAAATTAGGTGCTACCCTAAACAACTTTACCCAACTTCTGGATTATCACCTAAATCCCCACTATGTCAGACCTTTACGTTTCATGGGAAGAATATCATGCCAGTATCGAGAAATTGGCAGTTCAAATCTATCAATCTCAGTGGGAATTCGATCAAATCCTTTGTCTTGCAAGGGGGGGGTTAGGCATTGGTGATATGCTTTCGAGGATTTATAACAAGCCTCTGGCGATTCTCTCGACTTCTTCCTATGGCGGCAAAGATTTTCAGGAAAGGGGCAAATTAACGATCGCTAGTAATATCACCATGACTACGGCGACGCTTGGCAAAAGGATCTTGTTAGTAGATGATTTGGTGGATTCAGGTGTAACCCTGATGCGGATTATCGAATGGCTCCAGCAGCATGAAGAATTTGCAATTACGGAAGTGCGATCGGCTGTTTTATGGTTTAAGGCTTGCTCAGTAGCAAAACCTGACTATTATGTGGACTTTTTAGACGACAATCCTTGGATTCATCAACCTTTTGAGAAATACGAAAAGCTAAATCCAAGTGAACTACAAACTTGATCTAGATGTAAGGATAGGCGGCGCAAAGCGCCGCCTATCCTTACATCTAGATCACTACCACTTTTCTCTGTGATATGGTTCAATAAATAATCTACAGCAATTACCGATCAAACGAACTACAAGAAAATTCTTGAAAGCGTTGCTAAGCAACGCTTTCAAGAATTTTCTTGGTTTGGGTTTGAGTGCAAAGCGCTGTAAGACTTAATTTCAATGCGTTAGAAGTCGGCGATATCCGATATGTTAATGACTGTAAGCACCTTAAAGACTAGTTTCAAGCAACCCTGTCCACCCTAAAAGTGGCTTGTCTTTTCAATGGATGCTTAAAACAGATCGAATCAAGCGTTTTAGTTGCTTTCAATCCTGTCTAGGTTCGGATCAAAAAATTACACATCACAATCAACGACTGCTCAAAAAGTTCTGATCTAAAAAAGTTTTGATCTAAAGATGAATCAGTAAAGAACTTACGGGTTACGAAATACTTAGGAGATAAATTGAACCTTACAAAAATAAAACAAGAATGGTTTTCCAACGTATCGGCTGACCTTTTATCGGGCGCAGTGGTCGCTCTAGCTCTAATTCCAGAATCGATCGCTTTTTCGATCATCGCAGGGGTTGATCCTAAAGTTGGTTTGTACGCTTCCTTTATCATTGCCGCGATTACGGGGATCTTTGGTGGTCGCCCCGCTTTGATTTCGGCGGCAACCGCTTCGACAGCACTGATCATGGTCAACTTGGTTAAGGATCATGGGCTCAATTATCTCTTTGCCGCAGGGATTTTGATGGGGATTTTGCAGATCATCTTTGGTTTGCTAAAGCTAGGCAAACAGATGAAATATGTGCCGCGTGCTGTGAAGGTTGGCTTTGCTAATGCCTTGGCAATTTTGATCTTTATGGCGCAGTTGCCCGAATTTACAAATGTGCCGATCGCCGTTTATTTCTTAGCGGCTCTCACCCTTGGCATTATTTATTTGTTGCCCTTGGTGACTAAAGTTGTGCCATCTTCCCTCGTGGCGATCGTGGTGACGACCGCCGTATCGATTTTTGGCAATATTAAAGTGCCAACAGTTGGCGATAAGGGCGAGTTACCGTCAGCGCTGCCCACCTTTGGCTTGCCCGATGTGCCGCTAAATTTGGAAACCTTGCAGATCATTCTGCCTTACTCGATCGCTTTGGCGATCGTGGGACTGCTTGCCACTTTACTGACGGCTTCCCTCGTTGACGATCTCACCAATACCCAAGGCGATAAAAATCAGGAAGCTAAGGGGCTAGGACTTGCCAATATTGTCTCGAATCTCTTTGGTGGCATGGCGGGCTGCGGCATGATTGGGCAGTCGGTAATTAATGTGCAGTCAGGGGGGCGCGGTCGTCTCTCTACCTTTAGCGCAGGCATATTGCTATTGGTATTTATGTTGCTGCTGGGTAATTGGGTGAAGCAAATCCCGATGGCGGCGTTGGCTTCGGTGATGATCATGGTTTCCATCGGTACATTTAACTGGAAGTCAATTGTCAATATCCGCAGAATTCCCCGTACTGAAACGGCGGCGATGTTGACAACGGTATTGATTACGGTTTTAACACGCAACTTGGCTGTGGGAGTAGTTACGGGTATTGCCTTGAGTACGGTCTTTTTCTCTAGCAAAATTGCCCAGATTGTCTTTGTGGATAAAGTTTTGACTGACGATGGCACTCACCGCACCTACAGCGTGGCGGGACAGATTTTCTTTGTGTCTGTCGATGACTTGATCGAGAAATTTGATTTTCAAGAAATTGTGGAAAAAGTGACCATTGATCTCACCCATGCCTATCTTTGGGATCAGGCAGCCGTGGTGGCGATCGATCAGATTGTGCTGAAATTCCGTCGTAATGGAGCCGATGTGGACCTATTGGGAATGAATCAGGCAAGCGCCACACTAGTTGAACGGCTATCTGATGCTAAGTAAGCTCAGTAAATGATGTTAATGAAACCCTCACCCCCCAACCCCCTCTCCCATTAAGGGAGAAGGGGAGTAAAATTAATTTCTTGTTCCCCTCTCCCCTTTTGGGAGAGGGGCTAGGGGTGAGGGTCTTGGGAACTTCTCTGTAAACATTAGTAGATAATCCCCAACTCAAAGCCGTCAATCTAGAGAATTAACTATGAAAAATATTTTGTTATGCACTGATGGCTCGATTTTTGGACAAAGCAGCTATCAATATGCGGCTTGGTTGGCAAATCGCATTCAGTCAGTGGTGAATGTGCTGTATGTGACTGATCTGCGATCGCAAACTGCTAGTCGTAATTTCAGTGGCAGCATTGGTTTAGGAGCTTCTGATGCGCTGATGGATGAGTTGGTGGAGTTAGAACATAAAAAAGCCAAACTCAATCGTCAAAGGGCGAAGCAAATTTTGGATGAGGCGCATCAGGTTTTAACGAGCAATGGCGTGGAATCTGTGAAAACAATCCATCGAGACGGATTCCTAGTGGATTGTTTTCAAGAATTGGAAGCTGATGCGAATCTTGTAATTTTAGGTAAGCGCGGTGAAAATGCCGAGTTTGCTTCGGGACATTTGGGTGCGAATGTGGAACGGATTATGAGATCCAGCAAAAAGCCAATTTTAGTTACTTCTCGCCAATTTAAGCCGATCGCCAAGATTCTCATTGCCTATGATGACGGCGCAAGTTGTCGCAAGATTCTCGACTTTTTGACAAATTCAGCGCTCTTTCAAGGTTTAGAACTGCATATCATTGCTGTGTCCAAAAACGTGACTGACGAGAAGGCGATCGCCCGTTTGTCAGGGGCGCAAAAATGGTCGCAGAC
Organism: Pseudanabaena sp. CCNP1317; assembly: GCF_034931345.1. NCBI lineage: Bacteria > Bacillati > Cyanobacteriota > Cyanophyceae > Pseudanabaenales > Pseudanabaenaceae > Pseudanabaena > Pseudanabaena sp. CCNP1317. The sequence continues at coordinate 83,143 of NZ_JAYGIF010000005.1, forward strand.
AACGGGAATCGCCGCGCAATGCAGTGTGGTCGCTGGTAAATCAGAAACAGCGATCGGTGAATATGCTACGCAAAACAATATTGATTTATTGTTGATGGGAGCATACGGACATAGCCGTATTCGCCATCTAGTCATCGGTAGTACGACCGCCCAAATTCTGCGTAGCAGTAATATTCCTGTATTGGTATTTCGCTAATAAATATGCAAATCATTAACAAAATCCATCTTCGGAACTGGCGCGGAGACTTGTTTGGGGGAATTACGGCAGCGATCGTCGCCCTGCCCCTTGCCCTTGCCTTTGGGGTTGCCTCTGGTGCAGGGGCGATCGCGGGACTCTATGGCGCGATTTTTGTCGGTTTTTTTGCGGCGCTCTGTGGTGGCACTCCTGCCCAAGTTTCAGGACCAACGGGACCGATGACCGTAGTGATTACGACGGTGATTGCTTCGGTCTTAGCAAATTATAAAGATAATCCCGAAACAGGACTAGCGATCGCCTTTACCGTAGTTATGCTCGGCGGCTTATTTCAGATTTTATTGGGAGTAATGAAGCTAGGGCAGTACATTACCCTGATGCCCTACACCGTGATTTCGGGCTTCATGTCAGGCATCGGCGTGATTATCGTCATTTTGCAATTGCCGCCACTATTAGGTTATGCAGGTTCGGGCGCAGTAATTGACACGATGAAGATGCTGCAAAGCCATATTACAAATCCGAATCCTATTGCTCTGGGATTGGGGCTGCTAACTCTGATCGTTGTTTTCTTTGCACCGCCTAAACTCAATCGAGTTTTACCTTCTCCCTTACTCGCTTTAGTGGTCTGTACCCTAGTCTCAGTCATTTTCTTTAAAGATGCGAATATTTCCCGCATTGGTGCGATTCCTAGCGAATTACCGAAGTTCCGCTTCCCCACCTTTGCCGCAAATCAGTTAATCGATATGTTGCGCTATGGTGTGACCCTAGGATTTTTAGGGGCGATCGATTCCCTGTTGACTTCCCTTGTCGCTGATAGTATCACCCGCACCCAGCATGACTCCGATCGCGAACTAATTGGGCAGGGGATCGGTAATGTGTTTGCAGGACTATTCGGCGGCTTGTCTGGTGCAGGAGCCACGATGCGAACAGTGGTGAATGTGCAGGCGGGAGGCAAAACGCCCTTATCGGGCATGATTCATGCCGTAGTTTTACTGTTGGTGGTATTGGTGGCCGCCCCTCTGACCGCCGTGATCCCCAATGCGGTACTGGCAGGGCTATTGCTGAAAGTGGGTTTTGACATTATCGATTGGCAGTTTCTCAAACGCGCCCATCATCTTTCCTTCAAGGGGACAGGCTTGATGTATTTGGTGCTATTTCTGACCGTATTTGTGGACTTGATTACGGCGGTAGTCGTTGGCGCATTTATTGCCAACCTGCTGACAATCAAGCGCCTTACCGACATCCAAAGTCAAAATCTGCAAGCAACCACCGATCCCACAGCCGCTCATAACCTCACTGGGGAAGAGCAGGAAATTATGACCAAATCCAATGGAGAGATTTTGCTGTTTCAATTAGGTGGCCCCTTGAGTTTTGGAGCCGCAAAAACGATGTCTCAAAGGATGTCCATTGTCCAAGATTATCAAGCGATCGTTCTCGATCTTAGCGAAGTACCTACGATCGGGGTAACGGCGGCGCTGGCAGTGGAGACAATTGTGTTAGATGCAGTTGGTCGCGATCGCCAAGTTTGGATTATTACCAATACGGCTCAAGTAAAGGAAAGGCTCGGTCGTTTACGATTACAGAAGTTTGATGGAGTACATATGACAGGCGATCGCCTTGAAGCCTTAAGGGAAAGTGCTAATCGAAGTTCAGAAATCTAAGGGCGATAAATCTGTTTTAGCGCCAATTTCCGCTTTTGTCGTGGATTAGCGAGTCATCAATCAACTTAGCGATCGCATCAACAATCTATCTTTTTAAGGCGATCGCTATTACCGTGAGTCATGATTTGTGGAGCGATCTCGTCAACGATACCTATTCCTCCACAAATTCTTTAATAATTTTTTCAATCACAATATTCTCTATATCTGATGTGTCAGACTTAGAATAAATCGTCACCAAAACCACACTGGCTTCAGTTTTCACATAATAAATAACCCGATAACCAGCACTTTTTCCCTTTTGAATATTGCTATTTTTGAGACGAACCTTAAATAATTGATTATTCAAACCAGAAATTTGATCGCCTAGAACTTCTCCTGATTTAAGCTGCTCAAGCAGAGGTTCTAGATCCTTACGAATTGAACGATAACGTTTAGCTAATTGACTAAGATCTTTTTTAAAACGGGAAGTCAGAAAAATTTCGATAGAATTACTCGACATCAATTCCCTCCCACATTTGAGATAGAGGAATAGTTTGACCCCTCATCGCCTCTTTGAGACCTTGTTTAATACCCTCGACAACAATATCATCAGGGGTCTCATCAAGATCCTCACGAGTTTTTTCGACTAAATATTTTAAAACTTCTTGCTGCTCATTAAGTGAAAGTTGATCGATCAAAGTAAAGACCTGATCTTTTGTAATTTGTAAAGTTAGCATAGGTGTCAGTTTCCTTAAGTGTTATTCATAAATTTAGCAAAAATTATTTTCTATTGCCTGAATTATAGTGGCATATCAATCCCCAAACCCTCACACATCAACAAATCAGGCGATCGCTCCAACAATCTATCTTCTAAAGGCGATCTCTATTACATAGGTCATCACTTAGTTTTAGGACTTATGAAAAAAGGACTTGAAACCGTGATTCAAACGTAGGGGCAATTCATGAATTGCGCTTACGTTTGGTTCTTTTGCGTAAGTCCTAAGTTTAATAATTAGCAATTCCTATTGCTTCCAAGAATAGACGGGGAGTCAATATTTGAGTGCCATGATAGTACTTAATAGAAAGTAAATGATTGTCTAAAGAAATAAGGTAATCAGCCTTTGTTTCAAAAACGGCAGCCAAGAATTTATTGTCATCTGGGTCGATCGCATCTAATTTAGTAGCCTCATAAGCCCCACTTGTAAAACCAGATACGGAGAGCTTACTTGAGATTTGGATAGTAGAGCAGAAACAAATACAGATGTATCGACAACAACTTTTAATATCTTGCTTACAAATGCTGCTCATTGGCAACGCTTTCAGAAATTCTGTTGCGAATAGCCGCAAACTCTGCCCAAATTTCTGAGGCTGATCGCTTTGGCTTAGATAGCGCAGTATTTAATCCGTTTTGGATAATTGCTTCCGCCTTGCTTAACTGTTCAACATCATGAGTCAATGGAGTTTCTAAAAAATACAAAAAACTCAGCACCTTCTCCAGATAAGACTCAGGAATGCGATCAAGTTCTTGAATAATTTGTTCTTTAATAGTCATAGCTATAGGCTGTAGCACTAAGTACATTCTACCTCAAATTAATACTTCATCTTTGTGGAAGTAGGAGATGTTAGCGATGATAGGACTGTGGAGATCGCTATTACCGTGAGTCATGATTTGTGGAGCGATCGCTTTAGGATATTGTCATAGCTAGAGATTGCAAAATTTCATCATCATTTGGACTAGAGTAGGTAGTAATGATCAATCTGGCAGAATTTTTTCTGGATTTTTATGTGTTTTCTTGGTTATAAGTTGTTGAGCTTGCTTGATCCAGATTGACATCTCCCCAATATCAGGACATAAATCAGCACGGTTAAAATTTTGTACCTGTAAACGCATAATTTGTTTGTGGAGTTTATCGAGAGGAGTCTGGGCAAGTTGTTCCACCGAAACAATGCCACTATGCACAATCACTCCGCAATGTTGACAACCTACCGCAGGGATACGTGCCAAATCTGCGAAAGCTATCCATTTTGTTAATAGCTGAAATCTCACACCAAGTGCGATCGCTAATTCTTCTTTTTGGGCTTTGGTACGACCTGCCTTTTGCAGCAAAGCGCGAGTGGTTGTAATGCTATGGTCTTTGAGTTTTTTGCCGTCTTCGGTATTTAATGCGGGTAACTGGTCAATCGGAAAGTTTGAAGATATACAAGTTTGAGAAGTTATGGGAAATTTCATTTTGTAACGATTTTTGTGGAAATGATGTTATAACTTAAAAAGATCCACAAGTCTATATTCAAGCCATGAACGACTGTCTCACATTAGTACTTTGCGATCGCCTCTTTGCCAGTGGTGCTTGTCCACCCTAATCTTGCCTTAAGTATCATTTCCATTGCGTGACTAAGTATCTCTTCATTCTAGTTACGCGGAAAATAATCCTTTTGCCAAGATTAGTCCAGATTAATTATGTCTAAAACAGAATATGAGAAAAGCCTGATCTTGATTCAGGCTCTATTGCATTGCCATCCACCGAGGATAGAAGATATCCTCTCGATGAATCCAGAACTGGTAACTCCCGATTTATTGAGCGTAACTAATGAAGTTGTCGGCAACTTATTACAACTAGGGATGGTAGATCGAGCCAATTTTCTGCATGGTTTTCGCCAGCAAATTAGTCAGGCTGACAATACATAGAGTAAATATAGAGCATTCCTAAACAATACGAGAGGAGTCAGTTCTGCTTAGCTAAGGGACTTGACGAGAAAAAATGTACCACTGAGTTTATATGGCTTCGACTTCGCTCAGCCAACGTTGGCTGAGCGAAGTCGAAGCCACAGGTACTTTAATTAATCGCAAGTCCCTAATAGTCCACGTTGCCTAAGCGAAACCAAAGTCTTTAACATTTCCATTCTCTCAAAAGTTGTTTAAGGTTTTATTTTTTAAGTTTAAGTATCTCTGCTTCATATTTTTACTTTCCGTATTTGCAAATTACAACAGGCTTAATCAAATGGAATTCACTAAAGAAAAAACTAACATTGCCAAGGGTATTGCCATATGTCTAATGCTTGCCTTTCATTTATATACTTTTGAAGAGCGTCTTATAAATGGCAATACATTTATCCCAACAATTCCCTTTTTTAATGCAGAATATTACTTAGGAAACTTTGGAAATATATGTGTATCTATTTTCCTATTTTTATCTGGATATGGAATGTATATAGGTTCTCAAAAGTCTCCAAACAATGTCTTTAACTATGCTATTACTAAGCTTAAAGACCTTTATATAAATTATTGGCTTTATTTGCTTATATTTGTGCCATTTGGATTATTTGTCATTGAAGACCTAAGTGCTCTCGATCCGATTGGAATTTATTATTCTACAAAATCAACTATTGTTTTCAAAAATCTTTTGGGATTCAATACTACTTACAATCTAGACTGGTGGTTTGTTAGTATGTTTGCCATCATAATTGTGTTCTTATTTCCACTCTACACAATAATAATTCAACGAAATAGCATTGCCCTAATAATTTTGAGTCTGACTCTATATTATTTTAATCGTGATGTTGGTCAATACGGCTTAATGGCATTTGTAGTTAGACAGACATCTTTTGCATTGGGGATGCTATGCGCCAAACATAACTTTTTTTCTAGTAAGATAATCAAAAAGCTGGAAGATTTAAGCGGGATTTGGATTGTTTTAGGATTGACAGGAATTTTTATAATTAAGTTTATAGTCAACTTTGTCCCAGACTATGACTTTGCTTTAACGCCTTTATTTATCTACTTTTCGATTAGATTAGTTGAAACCAATTACCTATCTAAAGTATTTGCTTATCTAGGTAAATATTCTTTTCAGATGTGGCTTGTCCATTCATTTTTCGCCATTTATTACCTGCAAGATCTTACTTTCTTCCCTAAATGGTCACCACTTATTTTTGCTTTACTAGTAGCTAAAACACTTTTATCAGTTCTATTAATCGAGTATTTATGTTCACAAATCAACAAAAGATTTAAGTTGTTTACTACAAACACTTTGCGTAACTAGAAACTAGATGAAAGCCCAAAAGATAAGTGGCGGGGCTTCGTGCCACTACTTATCTTTTGGGCTTTTATTTGTCCTAGATATAGCGTTTATCAGTCTAGTGGAGTACGGGTTAAGCAAACCATCTCTCAAATCCCGTTTTAAATTATTCCTAACTCGCGTTAAAAGTAGCTTGAAAAGGAAGATTTGCATTTTCTCCCTTTTCAAGATGCGATTAAGAGGAGTAAATGTAGAAATTCATGCCAAATCAGGACTTCTAACATAATCTCTTATTTAGCTTCCATCCAGTTTTTGCCAGTATGTACATCCACTTCCAACTTGACTGAAAGCTCCACCGCTGACTCCATTGCCGTTTTGATTTTGGGTTGTAATTCGGCAACTTCATCGGGTGGGACTTCAAACACAAGTTCATCATGGACTTGTAATAATAATCGCGCTTGATAACCTCGCAAAAGTTCATCCACCCGCAACATCGCAATTTTAATAATATCGGCGCTAGTTCCCTGAATCGGAGCATTGACCGCCGATCGCAACAGCGCCGCCTTTTGGTAACCACCAATCTGGCTAATCCCATGAAAATAGCGCCGTCTTCCTAATATAGTTTTGACAAAGCCATCACGTTCTGCTTCTACTTCCACACTTTGCATATAAGTAGATATTCTTTCGTAGCGCTCCTTGAATTTCTCAATAAACTGCTTCGCTACTTTTACAGGCACACCAATATCACGGCTAAATTTCTGTGCTCCCATGCCATAGATCACACCGTAGTTAATGATTTTCGCTAAGCGTCGCTCATCACTAGTTACTTCTTCTTTTTCTAAGAGCAGTTGGGCGGTGACAGTATGCACATCTTCACCCGCATTAAAAGCCCTCATCAATTCAGGCTCTTGACTCAGGTGAGCAAGAATCCGCAGTTCAATCTGCGAATAATCCGCCGACATTAATATCCAACCCTCTTCAGGCAAAAATCCTGCTCTGATCCGCTTACTAAAAGCTGTGCGAATGGGAATATTTTGCAAGTTAGGATTAGAACTGCTCAAACGTCCTGTTGAGGCTACGGTTTGATTAAAATCAGTATGTACGCGCCCAGTCTTTGGCTGAATCAGCGATGGCAAAGCATCAACATAGGTAGATTTGAGTTTGGCAAGGGTGCGATTTTCGAGAATCGTATCAATGAGAGGATCTTCACCTTCTAATTTATTGAGAACTGCAACATCGGTGGAATAACCTGTCTTGCTTTTGCGTGATTTCTTAGTAAATGTGTCACCAAGTTTTTTTACTAAAATCTCGCTTAACTGCTTAGGAGAATTAAGATTAAATTCTTGTCCTGCTTGGTCATAGGCAGCGATCGCTAAAGCATCCAAATCTTTCTCTAATTCCAAGGAAAAAGCACTCAAGAACCCTCTGTCGATCCTAATCCCACGCCATTCCATCTCGGCAAGAATCGGCTCTAAAGCTATTTCCACATTTTGGAATAAATCCCAAAGTTCGGGAACCGCAGTTAATTGCTCTTGCAAAATCGGTCGAATGTGATAGGTGATATATGTATCCATGCCGCAATATTGGGCAACCGATGGGATATCTACTTCAGCGATCGATTTGCGCTTACCAACTAGAGTTTTATAAGAGACAGTGCGAATCTGAAGCAATTCCATCGCCATATCATCAAGCTTATGACTAGCTTCAGGATCAATCACATAACTAGCGATCATCGTATCGAATACAACACCCGCTAGTTCAATTCCTGCCGACTTAAACATCAAGCGATCGAACTTAGCATTCTGTAAGTATTTTGGATAACTAGCATCTTCGAGAATAGGTTTGACAATTTCTCTCACCTCTTCCCATTTTAGATTTTCCCCTTCACTATGACTCAAGGGAATATAAGCAATTTCACTAATCGAGTCTCCCCAACAGCAGCCAATTCCCACTAGTTCCGCCTCAAAGGGATTTAGCGCTGAAGTCTCCGTATCCCATGCTATAGGTTGTTTAGTACTGCGGAAAGATTCCACTAACTGCTCTAATTTGGGAATTGTGTCTATAATCTGCACATCTAACTTGAGCGAAGCAGTCGCTGCGATCGCCTGATCATTTTCCTGCTTAGCAAAGTCAAACCACAACTCCTCATCTTCCCCATGTTGAGCCGATATCTCACTCCCCTCGCCCTTAGGGAGAGGGGCTGGGGGTGAGGGCTTCTTATCATAATTCCCCGACAACTTCGCTTGAATCTGATCAACTCGATTCACAAAGGCTTTAAGCTCAAGCTCTTCTAATAAAGGAATTAACTCTGCGGTATCAAAACCTGTTAATTGGCAATCAGCGATCGCCATGGGAAGCGGCACATCAGTTTTGATCGTCGCCATAAACTGCGAATGCTTAGCAGCTTCAATTCCCTGCTCCAGCTTAGTTTTAACTGCCCCCTTCATCTTCGGCACGGCTGCCAAAACATTCTCTAAGCTGCCATATTCCTCAATTAATTTAATTGCCGTTTTCTCACCAATTCCGCGCACCCCCGGAATATTATCCGAAGCATCACCACATAAAGCCTTATAGTCCACAACCTGCGTGGGTAATACTCCTAGCCTCTCTTTCACCTGATCAGCATGGTATTCCACAATCTTATCTTTTTGACCAATGTTCAGCACTGAAATCCGCTTATCTGCATCAATCAACTGAAACAAATCGCGATCGCCACTTAATATCTTAACGGTGTAACCCTCAGCACTCGCCGCCTGTGATAGTGTTCCCAGCACATCATCCGCCTCAAAACCCGCCTGAGTAATAGCTGGCAAATTCATCGCTGCTAAAACTTTCTGTAAGTTCTGCATGTCAGGAATAAAACTTTCAGGGGTTTCTGAACGATTTGCCTTGTAAGTATCGTCAATCTCATGGCGAAATGTGGGTGTGGCGAGGTCAAAGGCGATCGCAACAGCAGTGGGTTTTTCGCGATCGAGCATCTCAATTAATGCTTTCAAGAAGCCAAAACAGATACTAGTAGGGATTCCTGTGGAGGTTCGCAAGCCGCCTTCGGGATGCTTACCAAAGGCATAAAAGGCTCGAAACGCAAGGGAATGTCCGTCAACAAGTAAAAATGTGGGGTGGTTTTGTGCGCTTGAAGTCATGATGCTCTTTTAAAGTTTTGGCGATCGCTAGTCTTAGGTTAACCGATTGCTGATTATAGAGCGATCGCTACCAAATTTTTTCTATAGCAACGTAAGTTTTGCTTAGGACATAAAACCAAAAAGATGAGTGGCGGCGCTTCGTGCCGCCACTCATCTTTTTGGTTTTGATTTGTCCTATCTATCTCTTGCGTTGCTATATAACTAACCTCAGGTTGTTATTGGACTAGGAAGAGATTATTACAACAGATCAATACTTTTTTGGATCGATGCTGCTGATGCATGGAGTGCAGCAAGTTCATCGTCTGTAAGTTTCAGCTCAATCACTTTCTCGACACCCTGTCGTCCTATTTGCACTGGTACACCCATGAATATATCTTTTAATCCATACTCACCCGTAAGATGAGCCGCCGCAGGGTATATTCGATGTCGATCGCTAATAATAGCTTCCACCATTACATAGGCGGCGGCCGACGGCGCGAAATAGGCACTTCCATTTTGGAGTAGCTTAACAATTTCGGCTCCACCATTACGAGTTCTCTCTACGAGTCTAGCGATCGCCTCCTCTGACAATAGCTCGGTAATCGGTATCCCATTTACCGTCGATAGTCGTGGTAAAGGCAACATCAAATCCCCATGCCCACCCAAAACCGTGGTGTAAATATCCGCAGTGGAAATCCCTAATTCCATCGCAATAAAAGTTTGAAATCTTGCCGCATCTAACACTCCCGCCATCCCAATTACTCTCTGCGGTGGTAACCCACTTACCTGCCATGCGAGATAGGTCATCACATCAAGAGGATTAGTCACAATCAACAAAATTGCATTGGGAGATAGAGCGATCGCCTTCTGCACAACCTCCTTGATAATTGATGCATTAATTTTCAGCAGATCATTACGACTCATCCCTTCTTTGCGTGGCAAGCCTGCGGTAATCACGATGACATCCGAGTCTTTGGTGTCGTTATAGTCGTTAGTGCCGATAATTTGGCGATCGTGATTGGAGATGGTATGCGCTTGGGCAAGATCGAGGGCAATTCCCTGTGGTTTTCCTTGGACAACATCGCATAGCACCACATCTGCCAAATTTTGTTTGGCAATACGCTGGGCGAGCATACCGCCGACATTACCCGCACCAATAACGGTGACTTTAGGCGATCGATAATCTTGAATTTGTGTCGGCATGATTTTAAAGCTGAGTCTAGATAAAGTTAAAGCGTAAAAGCTAAAAAAAGAAGAAGGCGCTTTGCGCCTTCTTCTTTTAGAATTTGATTGTGCGTCGATGGGCTGCTACAGACTCAACTAAACCGATCGCCATAAAATTAGCAAGTAGTGCTGAGCGCCCGTAGCTGAGCCAAGGCAAAGGAATTCCTGTTACTGGTGCAACATTGATATTCATACCAATATTGACAAAGGTTTGAAATAGGATGAAAGAAAATACACCGATCGCCAAGAGTGAACCAAAGTTATCCCGTGCATTTACCGCAACCACCAACAAGCGCCAACAAACTCCCAAAAACAACAACAAAACGCAAAGGCAACCAGCAAAGCCAAACTCCTCTCCGATCGCTGAAAAAATGAAGTCAGTATGTTGTTCAGGAATAAAATTTAATTGCGTTTGTGTACCTTTGAGCCAACCCTGACCAAAGAGTTGACCAGCACCGATCGCAATTTTGGACTGGATGACGTGATAGCCAGCGCCGAGAGGATCTTGATTAGGATCGATAAATAGCAATAGGCGCTTTTTTTGATAATCATGGAGAATATTCCACAATAAAATTCCTGCTTGTCCAGACACCAAATTTACTACCACCGCAATCACCGTACTGACAATCCGAAACCAAGGCAATGACACCCAAGCCGCCACACCCATCAGGATTACCCAAACAATCCAAGCAGGTAAATAAAGTGAAAATAGGACTGCCGACACAATTGGCGAAAATATGAGTACCAACCACCCTAAACTAGCACCCGCCCAATAGAGCATTCCAATCGTAATCGCGGCGAATACCAAAGACGTACCAAGGTTCGGTTGTAAAAAGATCAATACCCAAGGAGGTACTGTTACCCAAGCCACTTTAAAAGCATCGATTGGATTTTGGATCGGGCGATCATGCATCACCGCAGCCAAGGAAATGATAGTACCGACCTTGGCAAATTCTGAAGGCTGAATATTAAACCCGCCGATCGAAATCCAACGTTCTGCACCAAGCGCCGTTGTCCCAATAATCATCACCAATATCAAAGAGATATTAGTAATTGCATAGGTGATCCAGTGCAACCTCAATAACTGATCGTAGTGAAAACGGGCGATCGCAAACATAGCTCCCAGCCCTACTACTCCTGTGACCCAATGTTGCCACCATTCAGTGCGCTGAGCGCGAAAGTCTGAACTGTAGATGGCAACGCCACCAAGAATCATCAATAGGATCGGGAAAACCAGTAGTAAAGGGTCGGCATCACGCCACTCCCGTTTAATATTTTCCCAGTTGGGCAGTTCTAAACCTTTTACGATCATAAACGCAGCTAATTTTGCTTCAGTTCTTATTATGTATCTTATTCCAAGATTTTCATCTCTTGATGTAAAGCCCCCCCAAGGTTTTTATAGCTGTCGCCATTCTTGTTAGGACATAAAACCCATAAAGTTGCGCCCCTGCGAGGCGCAACTTTATGGGTTTTGGTAATTTATTTTGCACAAGTACTTATTACGGGATGCTCTACTGCACAAACCTCACCTTGATTGTCTATGCAATGGCATACTGAAGGTAATAAACAGGTATGCAAATCACTAATGCATCTGCGCTAAACCTTGTAACGACTCTATCTACCTTTCATTTCTAGGCAGGACAACCGAATCAATGCTGATGTATACAGTTGAAATCACCCTCAAAAATAATCCGATCGCTTTGTCTGTACAGCGCAAGGAGCAAGAAAATGCTGAGGCGCTTTATCGTGAAATCGCTAATGCGATCGCTGACGGTAACACCAAAATCTTGGAATTAACCTGCGAAAAACAGGAAGGCAAGAAAGTCTCGGTACTTGCCAGCGAAATCTCGGCTGTGCAGGTTTCTGAGAAGTCAGGGGCTTCTGCGAATATGGGCGCAGGCTTTATCCGTGGCTAATCCTTAGAGTTGCGCCCCGCAGGGGCGCAACTCTAAGGGTTTGAGTGATTTTTTGTACAAGTTCATACCTGCAATTAACAATGCCCACCGATCAATCTGTAACCACCGCCATCAGTGTTCGCGATCTTAGCTTTGCATGGGCTTCAGGCGAAACCGTCCTCGATCGCTGCACCTTATCTGTGCCAAAAGGGGAATTTTGGATGCTGTTGGGTACTAACGGCAGTGGCAAATCGACTTTGCTTAGGCTCCTTGCAAGTTTGCTCAAACCCAGTTCTGGCGATATTGAGATCGTCTCCCGCATTGGCTTTGTATTTCAAAATCCCGATCATCAATTAGTGATGCCAACGGTCGGTGCAGATATTGCCTTTGGCTTAGCATCCGAAAATCTCTCCTACATAGAAACTTTGCATCGAGTCAAAGAATCCTTGAGCGCGGTGAATCTGGAGCAAATGCTCCGCCGCCCCATCTATGCTCTCAGTGGTGGTCAAAAACAACGGGTGGCGATCGCAGGAGCGATCGCGCGTCATGCGGAAGTTTTATTACTAGACGAACCCACTGCCTTATTAGATGGCGAAAACCAAACCGATCTGGTTGCCTCGGTGCGCGAATTGGTCAAACAAAAAAATCTGACTGCTCTATGGGTTACGCATCGGTTAAATGAGTTGGATTATGCTGATGGTGCATTTTTATTAGAGCATGGCAAAGTTATTGATCAAGGCGATCCCATGCGTTTAAAACAAGTATTGATAGAACGCAGTTAGAGTTTTTTGATGGCACGGCAAAGCCGTGTCACCAAAAAATTGATTCTTACTTATGCTACGTAGAACAAAGATAGGCATGTCATCTTAAAAAGAGGATTTGGAGACCAAATCCCTACATATTTGTAAAGGTACGGGCTTGGAAACCAAGCCCCTACATATTTGTAAAGGTACGGGCTTGGTTTCCAAGCCCAAATCTCAGCGTTTCACTCTCCAAGCCAAAAGAGAATGGCGGCGCTTCGCGCCGCCATTCTCTTTTGGCTTGGAGCTATAAAGCACACCAAAAAGTGAATTTTGTCAATTTTTTTGATGAACACCTAACATTTGAGAAATGGGACAACGCAAAACTGTAAGATTGTTGCGACTAGCTTTACTTAATCATCAAAGGAATTGCTTAAAGTGACTAAAGGCACAGAAATCATTGCGATCGCAGCACGAGAAATCCTCGATTCGCGTGGCAAACCAACCGTTGAAGCGGAAGTTAAATTAGCAAATGGAGCAGTTGGTCTTGCCCAAGTACCCAGTGGCGCATCTACAGGTAGTTTTGAAGCCCATGAGTTGCGAGATGGAGACAAAAAACGCTACGGCGGTAAAGGGGTTTTGATCGCAGTTCGCAATATTACTGAAAAGCTGCTACCCGAATTGAAGGGAGTAGATGCACTCAATCAAGAACTCGTTGATCGGATCATGATCAAGCGAGACGGTACGCCCAACAAATCTGAAATTGGCGCAAATGCCATCTTGGCAGTTTCTCTTGCAACTGCCAAAGCAGCTTCCGCCGCGATCGGGCAACCCCTATATCGCTATCTAGGCACACCCCTGTCGAATGTTCTTCCAGTCCCGATGATGAACGTTATCAACGGTGGCGCTCATGCGGATAACAACGTTGATATCCAAGAATTCATGATCGTGCCTGTAGGCGCACCAACTTTTAAAGAAGCATTGCGCTACGGTGCAGAAGTATTCGCAGCGCTTAGCTCGATCCTCCATGAAAAAGGCTTGTCAACTGCTGTGGGTGATGAAGGTGGATTTGCTCCTAACCTTGAATCTAACCAAGCGGCTCTAGAGTTGCTAATCGACGCAATCACCAAAGCAGGTTACAAACCAGGTGAGCAAGTTGCTTTGGCGCTAGACGTAGCCTCTAATGAGCTATTCAAAGATGGTAACTATGTGATCGATGGCAAGTCTCTCACTCCTCAAGAGTTTGTCAACTATTACGAAGGTCTAATCTCCAAATATCCGATCGTCTCAATCGAAGATGGACTAGAGGAAGATCAATGGGCTAGCTGGCAAGCCATGACCAAACAACTCTCCAATACTCAACTAGTGGGCGATGATTTATTTGTAACCAATAAGACCCGCCTAGAGCGCGGTATTCGTGAGGGTTGCGCTAGTGCAATTTTGATTAAGCTCAATCAAATTGGTAGTTTAACCGAAACATTAGAAGCGATCGCCACTGCCGACAAGAATGGTTATCGCTCAGTGATCAGCCATCGATCGGGCGAGACAGAAGATACGACCATCGCCGATCTAGCCGTTGCTACTCGCGCAGGACAAATCAAAACAGGTTCTCTATGCCGTAGTGAGCGCGTCGCTAAGTACAACCGTTTGCTCAGGATTGAAGCCGAACTTGGCAGTCAAGCTGTTTACGCTGGTGCTGTTGGTTTAGGACCTTCTCGCTAAGTAACTGAACTTGAGTTCGATATCGCCATTTGCGGCGTGCTTTGCACGCCGCAAATGGCGAAAAATGGTAAGAATCGCTTAGCGATTCTTACCATTTTTCGCTTTCGTAGAACTGAAATTAAATTAAGAAGCAAACCCAGCAAGGGTTGTAAAAACACAAAATGGCGTAGCCATTTTGTGTTTTTACAACCCTTAAATTATCGTCATATTTCATTGCATTGGTATAACGAAACCTAGATTGCCTGAAAATTAGCAGAATCAGCTAAAAAATTACGTAAGCGCCGAGAAATTAGTTCGCGACTTCCCATTCTTCGCCCAAGCTCTTTTTCTAAGGCTCCCACTGGGGTAAGATTTTGCGGCGCACGGGGGTCGCGGGTTGGATGCGAAGCATATTGAGGAATTAAATAGGTACTTTGATCAGCGATCGCCTTGGCCCGTTCAAGGGGAATTGCGCCATCCAAATCGATGCGAATAATCCCATGTAAATCGTGATAGCCAAGCTTTTTATAGTTCAAATCAATACTGCCCGATCGCAAATACCAACTAAGATTCGAGCCATTACTATTAGAAATCCGAAAAATTGGGGTGCGCTCTCCTACCTTTAGCGATCGCATAACTTGAGCATTATCTCCTTTGAGATAAGCTTTACCCATCGTTTTCACATAGCCAATCGTATCGTGAGGAGTTTGATAAACTCGATAGAGTAAGGGACCATCACGGACGATCAGCGTATTCTCTTTAATTAGTTCTTTGTTTAATGAGAGTGCATTAGCAATTCGTAATTCTTCATCAAGCATTTCTCCTTGAACTAGTTGAGAAGGAGTATCTGGCTGATTATTACAACTGGTCAGACAGCGATCGTATTTCAAATCACCGCGCCCACTAATTGGACAAGGAATAGATGTAACAGGAGGAGTCAAATTCCCTCCCAGAGCAATAATTCTTGTTACTTCTGTTGCCACACATTTAGCTCTACTGATCGTGCGATCAACTAGTACTGCTCCCACCGAAATTGTTGCAAAAGCACCATACAAAATCTCATCATCACGCCGCCCCAGAAAGCTTGCATCAAGGCGCAAACGCCCATCAATAAACAAAATTTGATTGGGAATCTCAGGGGTGATCGCCGCACGGATCGATTGCCATTCACCATTACTGAATTCAACTTCAGTATTTACCTTGTCACTAGTGGGAATTTCTTCGGGATTGATGCTGACTGGTGCATCATAGCCCATACTCCAAGGCTCTAGACGAATGTTATATTCGCTCCAAAAGTTTTCTGCTAGTGGTTTTACAAGGTTAGTAACCATAGAAATAAGCTATAAATTAAGCTATTCAAATATGGATGAATTATACAGGACAATACCTTCGCCAAATCAAAGAGTATCTACAAACCAGCAATTCTCATTATGAAACCGATTTTAATGTTAGTTCGATATAGCCATTTGCGGCGTGCGAAGCTCGCCACAAATGGTTATATCGAACTAACGTGATTTTACAGCGCTTTGCACTCAACCCCAAACCAAGAAAAGTTTTGAAAGCTTTGCAAAGCAAAACTTTTCCTGTGACTCGTTTAAGCGCAAAGCGCTGTAATACTACTAATTAACTAGGACGATCGCGACCGCACAAGCCTTTAACTCTGGTTGTTTTGAGTCAGGATCAGCTTCAGGATGAGTGAGCGCATTTGCCTCTGCATTATCTGCCCAGAGCATTCCCCAATGCATTGGTACAAATAGAACACCACGGGCGATCGCCTCAGTTACCATTGCAGGAAATTTGGAAGAACCGCGCCGCGATCGCACTTCTACTAGATCGCCATTATTAATACCAAACTTATTTGCATCCTTAGGGTGAATTTCGACAAAAGGATTGGGATGCATCTGACGGATTTTGTCAATGCGACCTGTACGGGTTTGTGTATGCCAATGCCCGTATAGCCTACCAGTGGTGAGAATAAATGGATAATGCTCATCAGGAATTTCAAATACACCTTGGGAATGATAAGCACCAAATCTTGCCTTGCGATCGCTGGTATGGAATTGAAGATCGGTATAGAGACGCTTATTGTGAATTTGGTCTTGTTCAGGATTTTGATCGGAAGCTTGCCATTGCATTACGCCTAGGTTCACCAGCTTTGCATGGCTAATACCTGTCATATCACAGGGGCGATCGCGAGTGATTTGCACAAACTCCGCATGAACTTCGGCAGAAGTTTGAAATTGGAACTTGTCATTAAAACCAAGGCGGCGACCGACTTCAGCAAAAATTGCCCAGTCATCACGAGCCTCACCGAGGGGAGTTTGAAAGGCTTGACAGAGAGTGACACAGCGCTCGGAATTGGTCATTGTGCCAGTCTTTTCACTCCATTGCGTTGCGGGGAGTAGCAGATGGGCATATGCTGAGGTTTCGATTGGATAATATGCGTCTTGATAAACGGTAAAAGGCGATCGCCTTAGAGCCGCTTTGGTGCGTTCCAGATCGGGAAAACTAACTGCGGGATTTGTCGCCGCAATCCAGAGAAAATCTACTTCATCGTTCTCTAATCCGCGAACCATATCCCATGCCGTGCGCCCGACTTGGGCAGAAATTTGTCCAGAAGGTAAACCCCAAAATGTTTCCAATTCAGCACGGTGTTGGGGATTAGTCACAAATCGATAGCCTGGCAGTAAATGAGCTAAGCCACCTGCTTCACGACCTCCCATCGCATTGGGTTGACCAGTCAATGAGAAGGGACCAGCACCAGCTTTGCCAATTTGAGCAGTTAGCAAATGGAGGTTAATGATGCACTGAACTTTGGCTGTGCCTTGAGTGGATTGATTGACTCCCATTGACCAAATGGAGAGAACTCGTGGTGACTCAGCCCAATATTTAGCGGCTAGTTCCAAATCGTCAACATTGATGCCACAGCGACGCGCCACGAATTCGGGTGTGTAGAGTTGCGTGATTTCCGCAAATTCGGCAAATCCATTGGTGTGTTGATCGATAAATTGGCGATCGCATTTTCCCCACTGCAATAACAAATGGGCGATACCATTTAGTAAATCAATATCCGTCCCCGGTTGAATCGCTAAATGGAGATCTGCAACTTCAGCGGTTTGGGTACGACGCGGATCGACGACTACCAGTTTTACATGGGGATTCTTTTTATGATGCCGACGGAAGCGATTGAAAATAATGGGATGGCATTCGGCGGTATTTGTGCCGATCGCAAATAAACAATCGGTTACATCTAAATCTTCATAGCAACAGGGAGGTCCATCGGAGCCAAAACTTTTGACATAGCCCGAAACTGCCGACGACATACAAAGTCGCGAATTAGCATCAAAATTATTAGTTCCCAAACAGCCTTTAAATAATTTCTGAGCAATGTAATAATCCTCAGTTTGAAATTGTCCCGAACCATACATACAGAGAGCATCAGCACCTTTGGTAGCGATTACCTGCTGCATCCGCTTGACGATCGCATCGAGAGCTTCATCCCAACTGACTTGGCGAAATTCATCATCGAGGCGATCGCGCATCATGGGATGCAATAGCCGATCCTTTTGAATTGATTCGGCAATTGTCGCGCCCTTGACGCAGACCATGCCCTGACTTGAAGGATGGCTGCGATCGCCTCTGACTTTGAAGCGATCGGGAAATTTAGCTGTAGGTTGATTAGTGGTTTCCACAATTTCCAAACCGCAACCAACACCACAATAAGGACAGAGGGTTTTAACGATTTGGGGTGTGGTTGAGGCAGGCATAGGAGACATAGACAGTTATTGAGCTATTGGCGAACAGCTACTTTTTTGGAGGCAAAACCTTTAATGGGGTCAAAATAGCTAGTTTCCGTGAATTGTGAGTAGGGCATGGATTGCAAAGCGGCGATCGGATCGGCTGGATCAAAGACTGAACCATCGGCTAAAACAATTGGCGATTTATCTTCTTCGATAATGGGAATCTCTAGCTCCTTCGCAGCTTGCTGATAGACACTCGTAGCCAACAGGTTATAAATAACTTCTGCGTGGTTCTCTGGGAAGGTGACTAATCCCCAACGCGCCATTTGCGTCAGCACCCATAACTGCTCCTTCCGTGATGGCATATTACCGACACCAAATTGACAGAAATCTTGCTCATACTTTGCTTCCATCGTATTGATGCGATAGGGACCTGCAAATCCTGGACGAATATATACAGGATCAAGGTTGAGGTATTTGGGGCTAGCCAAAGTTAGTACCACTTCATCACGATTTTCCAAAGGTTCACAGAACTGTGATGCTTCTAATAGAGCCTTGACTAGCTCCAAATGCGTATGAGGATATTGTTCAGCCCAATCTTTACGAACTCCCAATACTTTCTCTGGATGTCCACGCCAAATATCGAGATCCGTCGCCACCACAAAGCCGACATTACTATTGACCGCACGCACGTTCCAAGGTTCGCCCACACAGTAACCGATGATATTATTTGCCATCAAGTTAGAAACCATCTGTGGCGGTGGAATCACGATGACATCTACATCCTGATCGGGTTGAATGCCCCCACTAGACAGCCAATGCCGCAACAACAGGTTATGCATTGAAGCATGGTGTACCATGCCTATGGCAGGGTTGTACGCATCTGAAAATCGATCAATATAGGCTTTTAGGGAAGCGAGATCGTGCACATCCTCATCATGGAGTCTATTGCTAAGGGTGATTGCATTGCCATTACGACTCAAGGTTAAAGAAGTAACTACAGGCACAGGAATCTTATTACCCATACCTAGGCTAATCGCCAGTGGCATTCCTGTAACCATTTGAGCCGCATCCAGACGACCTTCGCGAATTCCTTCTGCTAGATCGTTCCAGCTATTTTCTTTTGACAATGTAACGTCTAGACCATATTTAGCAAATAATCCTTTCTCTTGAGCAATTACAAAGGGAGCGCAATCGGTGAGAGGAATATAGCCAATCGTAAGATTAGTTTTCTCGATACTACCAAGACTAATCGCCGCTTTATTCTTCATCTTCGCCTTTTCTAGCTTGATTTGCTTCTGGCGATCGAGGAAATTAACAACTTCACCCCTAAGTCGATAGTAATTAGGATGATTAACCGCTTCCATTCGTTTGCGAGGATGGGGCAAATCAACAGTGAGAACCTGTCCGATTTTTGCTTCTGGACCATTGGTCATCATCACAATGCGATCGCTTAGCAGCAGAGCCTCATCCACATCATGGGTAATCATTACCGCCGAGATTTTGCTTTCATCACAAATATGCATTAACTTTTCTTGTAAGCGACCTCTAGTCAAGGCATCCAAAGCCCCAAAAGGCTCATCTAACAAGAGGATTTTCGGTTTAATAGATAAAGCACGGGCAATTCCCACCCGCTGCTTCATTCCACCTGAAATCTCACGAGGATATTTATCCGCAGCATGACTTAAGCCCACTAGATCAATATGTTCTTGGATAATGCGATCGCGTTCTTGCTTGGGTTGATCTCTTAACACCCGATTGACCGCTAGCCCAATATTTTGACGCACCGTTAGCCAAGGCAACAGCGAATGGTTTTGGAACACCAACATGCGATCGGGACCCGGTTCACGGACTTCCCTACCTTCCAAAACAATACCGCCAGCACTAGCCCTATCTAAGCCAGACAAAATATTCAAAACCGTGGATTTACCACAACCAGAATGTCCAATAATCGAGACAAATTCACCTTCCTTCATCTCAAAATAAACATCTTTCACCGCCACATAGGGCTGTCCATTATTAGTTTTGAAAGTACGAGTTACATGGTCAATTTCTAGAAATTTAGACATGGTGGTTTGGTAATTGGTAATTGGGGATTGGTAATTGGTAATTGGGGATTGGGGATTGATTATAATTTTTTCCTTTTTCCCTTTTCCTTTTTCCTTGATCTACTCTGCTTCATCAGCTAGGGCAAAACGGTTATACAAAAATTCAAGAATGTAGTTACGGAGTGTGTAATAGCGTGGATCGTCGGCGATCGCTTTGCGATCGCGGGGACGGGCAAAGGGGACATCTATGATTTCGGCGATGTGGGCGGCGGGGCCATTGCTCATCATCACAATGCGATCGGCGAGAAATAATGCTTCATCGATTTCGTGAGTGATCATTAGGGCTGTCACGCGATGTTCGCGCCAGATTGCCAGTAATTCTTCTTGAAGTTCTTCACGAGTCATCACATCTAAGGCTCCGAAGGGTTCATCAAGGATCAATACTTCAGGACGAATTGACAAAGCACGGGCGATCGAGACTCTCTGACGCATTCCCCCAGAGAGTTGCTTCGGTTTTTTGTGCATTGCTTCTGCCAAGCCCACCATCTCTAGACTGTTTTTGGCAATCTTGATTTTCTCTTCCTTGGACTTATCTGTATAAACCTGCTTAACCGCAAGATAGACATTCTCAAACGCGGTCATCCAAGGTAGTAGGGAATAGTTTTGGAATACCACCATGCGATCGGGACCTGGGCGCAGGATCGGCTTTGATCGCAAACAAATTTCGCCAGCAGTGGGTCGATTAAACCCTGCGACCATATTTAGGAGAGTAGATTTGCCACAGCCAGAGTGACCGATCACACAAATAAACTCACCT
This sequence comes from Pseudanabaena sp. CCNP1317, assembly GCF_034931345.1. Taxonomy (NCBI): domain Bacteria; kingdom Bacillati; phylum Cyanobacteriota; class Cyanophyceae; order Pseudanabaenales; family Pseudanabaenaceae; genus Pseudanabaena; species Pseudanabaena sp. CCNP1317. The sequence continues at coordinate 104,279 of NZ_JAYGIF010000005.1, forward strand.
TCATAGACTGTGAGATTGACATCCTCTAATACCGTATAGGGACCACGAGGAGTTGGATAGACTTTGGAAACACCATCAATAACTAGAAATGGATCTTGATGGTGTTTCTGATCGTTGTCGGTAATATCTAGTGTCTGCATAGGAAATTTGATGAGTTTAGAGGGGGGGGGGTAGCTTTTGGCTTTTGGCTTTTAGCTTTTAGCTTTTAGCTTTTAGCTTTTAGCTTTTGGCTTTTAGCTTTTAGCTTTTAGCTTTTGGCTATTTAGTAGGTAAATAAAGGCTAGTTTTTTGGAACAGCTAGGTTAAAAATTCTTGAAAGCTAATAGCTAATAGCTAATAGCTATTAGCTAAGAATCCGACTGAACCGTAAACTTGCTAATGTAATAGATCAATTTGTCTAATAGGAAGCCAACTACACCAATGTAAAATAGGGCAAGAATCAATTCACTGCTTTTTTGGCTGTTGTAGCTGTCCCAAATAAAGAAGCCAATACCTACACCACCTGTCAACATTTCCGCAGCCACGATCGCTAGCCATGATAGACCAACCGCAATACGCAACCCTGTGAAAATGTAAGGAGCCGCCGATGGCATCAGAATGGTAATGAAGTAATCAAACTTACTAAGACGAAGTACTCTCGATACGTTGCGATAGTCTTGAGGGACTTGCTGTACACCCACAGCCGTATTCATTAAGATCGGCCAAATCGAAGTTACAAAAATCACGAATAGCGCTGCCGCTTCCGTAACATCTAAACCGACCGATTTGAGAGATTCGTTGACACCTTGGAAGGCGGACATGGCGATCGGTAGCCATGCAAGGGGGGGGATTGTCCGTAAAACTTGGAAAATTGGGTCAAAGGCTCGATATAAAAAAACATTTGTGCCGATCGCAATCCCAAAGGCGATCCCAATTATGGCGGAAGCGGTGTAGCCAATTGCCACACGGCGCAAGCTGGTCATAGTTTTTACGCCTAAGCCTTGCTCAATAGTGACTTTCTCCTTGAGGGCTTGACGTGCAGGGCTATCAATCTTTTCTTTCTCGTTGACATCAAAGTAGTTGCGATCAAAAAATGGATGCCAGATATACGGTTGTGTCTCTTGCCAAACCTTTGTCGGTGGTGGCAAAGGAGGCTTAGCGCCAGAACAGAGAATTTGCCAGATACCTAATAGAAATATTAAGGCGATCGCTGGCGGAATAAGATATTTTGCTTGTTGTTGAAACCATTCACCGATCTTGTTAGGGGTAAATTTAGAACTTAAGCTTCCTGCCGCCATTTTGGGTGTCTCCTAAAACGTTAAAGATGAATATTTGAAATGATGACAAGAGGCGTAAGCCCCTTGTTAATCGACTCGCTGTCTGTGTCTTCAGGATTAGATCCCCACCAGCCCGCTTAAAAAAAGGGAGAATAAATTAAATTTTCTTCTTCCCCCTTGTCAAGGGGGATTGAGGGGGATCTCTTAGAGTCTTTGACCGCCGAAATTAATCCTTAAATGGTTCATGCCATCTTCTTGATCTTGAGTCCTTCCAAATAAGCTTTAGGATTCTCAGGATCAAACTTCACACCATCGAAGAAAGTCTCAATACCGCGAGAAGTACTCTTAGGAATATCGGCTTCCTTGCCGATCGCCTTGGCAGCCTCTTTCCAAAGATCTTCACGATTTACCTTATCGACTAAAGCCTTAGAGTCTAAAGTCGCTTCAAAATACCCCCAACGGATATCTTCTGTAAGGAACCAAAGATCATGGCTCTTAAAAGGATAAGAAGCATTATCTTTCCAGAACTTCATCGACAAATCTGTGCTTTCAAGAGTACGTCCATCACCATAATCAACCTTACCTTGCTGTCTACCCAAAATTTCGATTGCAGGAACTTTTAGCCACTTATCAGCGCCGACGATTTTACACATTTCTTCTTTGTTGGCTGGATCTTCACACCATACTTGAGCTTCGAGAACAGCCTTGAGGAGAGCCATCGCTGCCTTAGGATTCTTATCTACCCAATCTGCACGGAGAGAGAACGCTTTTTCAGGGTGATCTTTCCAAAGTTCACCTGTAATCAGGGCGGTGTAACCAGAGTCCTGAGCAACTAGACGTGCATTCCAAGGCTCACCCACACAGAATGCTTCCATGTTACCAGCCTTCATGTTGGCAACCATTTGTGCTGGTGGAACCACAATTGTAGAAACATCTTTGTCTGGATCAACGCCATTAGCTGCTAGCCAATAACGAATCCACAAGTCATGGGTTCCTCCAGGGAAAGTCATCGCACATTTGAGTTCTTTCCCTGCGGCTTTCTGCTTGGCAAAAGTTTCTTTGAGTACATCACTCTTCAGTGCAATTTTGTCATCTTTGAAATTATTGGCAACTGAGATCCCCTGTCCATTGGTATTCAGCCTAGCCAAAATGTACATTGGCACTTTTTTACCATTGGTAATTTTGCCTTCAGAAATCAGGTAAGGCATGGGCGTTAAGATGTGAGCGCCATCAATGCCACCAGCATCGGAGCCAAGCACGATATTGTCGCGAGTCGTTCCCCAAGAAGCTTGTTTGAGAACTTCGACACCAGTCATGCCGTATTTAGCAAAGTAGCCTTTTTCTTGGGCAATGATTAGCGGCGAAGCATCGGTAAGAGCGATGAATCCTAGCTTCGCTTTAGTAACTTCAGGAGCATCAGCAGCATTGACAGGAGCAGCCGTAGAAGTAGCGGCGGGGCTAGCGTCTGTTGTGGTTGTAGCCGTAGGGGTTTCACCGCTACTACAAGCATTGAGAGCGATCGCACCTACAGTAGAAAGTCCAGCAGTGGTCAAAAATTTACGGCGAGAGAACATTCCCATGGTTTAAATTCCTGTTTGTTTGATTTGTTTTGATGTTTTAAATATTTGATTCTCTCTAGCAGAATGCTAGAAGGAATTGGTTTAGCCAACGGCAACTAATTCGGCAGAGTTAGTGATCATTGCCCCATTCTGTTTGGGAACTGCATCGAAGCGATCGACAAGCAATTTGCCGACCACTTCATACAGATCCTCACAGGGAACCTTTTCCATAACACAAGTGCCAAGGTGAGCATCTTTGCCTACCGTACCGCCCATGTAGATGTCTACACCATCAACCACCTTGCCATCTTTACGGGCTTTGCAACCCGTAAAGCCAATGTCGGCGACCTGTGGCTGGGCGCAGGAATTGGGGCAACCACTCCAGTGAATCCGTACTACTTTCGGTAAGTCGTATGCAGCACTGAGTTGTCTGGTGAGGGCAAGAGAACGATTTTTGGTTTCCACGATCGCTACAGGACAGAACTGATTACCCGTACAGGAAACCAGCCCACGCATCAGGTTATCGGGCGCAACGGGGAACTTCTGAAGTAGTGGTTCTTGCAGAAGTGCAGTGACTTTTTCATCACTAACATGGGTAATCAGAAGATTCTGCTCAACCGTTAGGCGCATATCGCCATTACCGTAAGTTTCGGCAAGACGAGCAAATTCATACATATCAGGTGCATACATGCGTCCGACAGGAATTTGCAGTCCAACATAATTTAATCCTGTTTGTTTTTGCTGGTGAACACCGATATGGTCACGCTTTTCCCATTCAATTTCGTCCTTAGCGGCGGCGGCGGCTAAAGGCTTTCCCATTTGCTTCTCAACTTCAAAGCGGAATTTCTCAATTCCCCACTCATCAATTAAATACATCAAGCGAGATTTTTGGCGATTCTCGCGTAATCCATTGTCTCGAAACACAATCAGCAGAGATTCACAAAGAGCAACTACATCTTCAGGAGCGACCCAAACATCTAAGGGAATAGCAGCAGCAATCCGCTTTGATGAGAAGAAACCACCAACCAAAACATTAAATCCAAAAGTTTCTTGCGATTCGTCTTTAAAGGCAGGCACAAAGGCTAAATCATTGATTTCGGCATGGGTGGAGTTATCACGACAACCCGCGATCGCAATGTTAAATTTGCGTGGTAAGTTCGTAAAGGCAGGATTGCCTTCTCCATTATTAGTAAGTAAATTTTGAACTTGGATAGCTAACTCGCGGGTATCGTAAAGCTCATTGGCATCAATACCCGCCACAGGGGAACCTGTAATATTACGGATGTTATCCATAGCTGACTGCACGCTAGTCAGACCAACAGATCGGAACTTATCGAACATTTCAGGAACATCTTCGATCAAAATACCGCGCATCTGAATGTTCTGGCGGGTAGTGATATCAGCAACGCCATGCTCACCACATTTTTCGATTACCGAAGCCAAAACACGCATCTGATCGCTATTCAGTAAGCCATTGGGGATACGCATTCTGACCATAAAGCGACCAGGAGTACTTTTACGAAAGAATACACCTAGCCATTTCAACCGATGTTGCAAATCGTCATCGTCGATCGCTTCCCAACCAATTTCGGCAAAGCGAGCAATTTCGGCTTTGAGGGCAAGTCCATCTTTCGCTGCTTTAAGTGCTTCAATTTTGTTTGCCATGTAATTTATCCTTGGCTCATACTTGCGAAGTCTAGGTTTAGCGATCGCTAAATGTAGCGAAATCCTAAATTTCCAGTTCTCAAGCTCTATTTCGACTTTGTATAGGATTTACACTACTTAACGTTTCGATCCCGATTCGTATAAGAAACTACATATTTTTAAACTTTATTTAATAATTGCAATAGTTTAATGCGTTAACCGCATAAGTACTTGCATTTTTCTTAAGATGAAAGACGGCACGATGTGCCGCCTTTCATCTTATTATTCGTTTATGAGCGATCGCCTTCAAAAAATTCTGTCTAGACATGGTATTGCTTCGCGAAGAGAAGCAGAACAGATAATTTTGGCAGGACGAGTTGCGGTAAATGGAAGAACTATTACTGAATTAGGAACGAAAGCTGATCCTGAACGCGATCGCATTGAAGTTGACGGCAAGTTACTCCAAACTAAAGCCCCAGAGTTTTTATATCTATTACTAAATAAGCCCATAGGTGTAGTCAGTACCTGCGCTGATCCCCAAGGGAGAAAGATGGTTTTAGACTTTCTGCCACCACAATATCAACAGGTTTATCCAGTGGGAAGGTTGGACTACAACAGTAGTGGGGCTTTGATCTTGACTAATGATGGAGATTTTGCAAACTATCTAATGCATCCTCGCCACCATGTCGCCAAAACCTATGAAGTCTGGGTCAAGGATATCCCCAGCCATCAGCTCATCCAACAATGGCAAACAGGAATTATGCTAGATGGCAAACTCACTCTCCCCGCAACTGTAAAGATTCTGCAAATTGAACGGAATAAATATCCCACCCCACGTACTCAATTACAGATAATTTTGTCAGAAGGTCGTAATCGCCAAATTCGGCGCGTTGCTGAGCAGTTGGGGCATCCTGTTTTAGCTTTACACCGTGTAGCGATCGGCTCGATCAACCTAGCTCCGCTCGAATCAGGAGCTTATCGACTATTGAGCGATCATGAGATCAAGACATTAAGCAGATAGACATACAGTCCTTTACCCTTAAACGAACGTCAGTTCGACGCAAATGGCTATATCGAACTCACGTTAAACAAATAACAAGAAAATTTTTGAGACTTGCAAAGCAACACTTTCAACAATTTTCTTGGTTTGGATTTGAGCGCAATCCGTTATATATATAGCAATTCTAAATAGGTTGTGAGAGTGCGCCCCGAAGGGGCACACTCTCACAACACTCAAAATCTTACAACTCATTTAGGAGCGCTATAGCAATCCTAAATGGGTTGTGAGGTAAGGGTTTGTTTCCCAGCTTTCGGCTGGGAAACAAACCTTATAGTCGCTATAGCAATTAAGTAGCTAGACCTAAAACCTAGTAGTCCGCCACTAGAACTTTGACTAGTTGGGGGTTATCGAAACGAGCAAAGCTCGTTTCGATAACCCCGCAAATTTCCTTTGGCAGTCTACTAGAAAGCTGTCCCGCCCGCTACGCGGGCGGGACAGCTTTCTAGGTTTTAGGTTTTAATTAACGTGAGCTACTTATGGATTGCTTTATTTTTCTGATTGTTGAAAGATTGTTTTTGTATCAGGACAAATAACGACAGGCAATATAGCCCTTGATATATAATTCAGAGGTGCAATAATCTGCTGTGAAAACTTTGCAGAATGTTATATTACTTTAGGTTAGGTAATATAATTACATCAGATTAATTAAATCGCCAACGACGCTCTACATAGAACTTGTGGTTGTCCAAGTTCGACTGAAAGCCAACTTGAAGTCAGTCAGTCCAATCTCTTCCTACATGTCTGTGAGTATTGTGAATATTACAACCTCGAAGCAAGCAGAGAAATTAGCAGAAATCGGAGCGCAATTTAAGCGAATTCGAGAAGATAAGGAGCTATCGATTCCACATCTAACTGCAACTACATTAATTTCTGAGCGCTATTTGCGAGCGATCGAAGATGGTCAAATGGATTCATTACCTGAACCCGTTTATGTGCGTGGATTTATCCGTAAGTATGGTGATGCTTTAGGGGTTGGAGATCTTTCAGAAGATTTTCCTTTAAACCCTGTTTTACCTGAACAAAAATGGGCTGGTAGTGCCGCCGCCGAACTTCGTCCCCTGCATCTGTATGCACTGTATGTTGGTGTGATCGCAGGAGCAGTCAGTTTGTTAGCAACATTCCTCAACTCACCTGACGCTAACAAGATTAATGACAATCAAACTAATTTTGGGGATGCTGCTCAAATAAGTTCTGCGAAACTAAACAAGGCAATTGAACCGACAGAAGTTTTGTTACCCCAAACTGGTGGTTTAGAAGTTTTGCGTCAGACAGCATCGGTTGCAATGGTAACAACTGCATCAAATCCAATGCTTACTGTACCGATAGGAGTCAAAAAACCAGATACTTCCACAGATATTCTCAATAATCCGCAGTCTGCAAATAACTTTGGGAGTACAAACCCAAACCTCAACAATATGCTCTCAGCTTGGGCAAACAGCAGTTTTGTATCAGATAATCTCTCTCCCAATAGCACTACGATCGCCAATGGTAATTTTGAATTTGTGGGGAATAAGCCCGTTAATGTCGGTATTGTCATGCAAGGTGAATCTTGGCTAAGGATTACCGTTGATGGGCAGACCGAGTTTGAGGGTGTACTTAATGAAGGTAAAAAGTTATCTTGGTCAGGCGATCGCCAAATTTCCATCCGCGCTGGTAATGCATCGTCGGTAGCTCTTAGCTATAACAATCAACCAATTAAAGTACTAGGAAAGGAAGGTGAAGTCGCAGAAAGATTATTTGGGACTAATCAAGCCAGTAATACCAGATCTAATGATGTGAGGTTACGTTGACTCGTAGATGTAATGTCTAATAGAAATTCGAGTAATTAATGCAATCCTAAATCATCTATCAGGAGAAAAAATTAAGCCCCTTGTTATGAGCCTTAGCCTCTAACGATTCTTCTAGGATTTGCTATAACTAAAACCAAAAGCCAATAAAAAACCTTGCTTTGCAAGGTTTTTTATTGGCTTTTTTAATTGCTCTCAAGCCCACTTTTTTTAACTAATTCTTCGGGCGTAAGCTTTGCCAAAAATTCACGAAATGCTCTTCTTTCGGCTTCATCTGCATCCTGATCTACAGGAATCGAGGCTTCGAGAATGACCTCCTCCATCACCCAGATTGGACATTTTGCCCGCACTGCGATCGCGATCGCATCACTAGGACGGGCATCTATTTCTTTTTTTATATCTCCCTGAGAAACCGTAATTACAGCATAAAAAGTACTGTTTTTAAGTGCATGAACGACTATTCGCTCAACTGTTATGCCCCACGCATCCAAGAAATTTAGCATGAGATCATGGGTCATTGGGCGCTCTAGAGGTCTGCCATCTAGCGCCCCAATGATTGCTTTAGCTTCAGCTTCACCAATCCAGATTGGCAATGCTCTCCGTTCTAAAGTGTCTCGTAATAGGACGATAGGATTACGGCTCACAGCATCAATAGCAATCCCAGCCACATTCATTTCGATCATTGTTGCTAGCCTTCCTCAAGAAATGAGCGAAAGTACCCCTCATCCATCAAAGCTCTTGATGTGATATTGATAATTAAAGACGATCAATATCTATCTAGCAAGGGTTTTAGTGCTTGAGAGGCTTCTGCACGCTATTATATCACCGTCGTGATCTGGAGTTTGGCTGCTAGTCTTGTTTTTGCTAGTGCTTGACTTTTATGATGGGCGGTTTTGCTGCCCGCCATAAAATGGTTTCTTTATTAAGTTGCCGATCCTTTAATACTCATCTCGACGGATGCAACCCAAATAAGAAAGAATTTAAAACCGTGGCAAAGCCACGGTTTTAAATTCTTTCTTATTTGGGTTGAAGCACTATGGCAATTGCTATCCAATCAACTAACAAAAACATGAAATCAGACGTAAAAAATGTGACGATCATTGGCTCTGGTGCGTGGGGATCGGCACTCGCAACTTTAGTTCAAACCAATCAACATCATGTGCAAATTTGGTCTCGCCAAAGTCAATTATCTTTAGCAGAAATGGTTAGTAATAGTGATGCCATTGTCTCCGCAGTATCGATCAAAGGAGTAAGAACGATCGCCGAAAAATTAAAAACAGCAAAACTTCAGCCCCATGCGGTTTTAGTCAGTGCCACTAAGGGGCTGGAGCCAGTTACTAGACAAACCCCATCACAAATTTGGCGATCGCTAATTCCCGATCATCCGCTTGTAGTGTTATCAGGACCAAATCTTTCTAAAGAAATTATGATGGGACAACCTGCGGCAACGGTGGTGGCAAGTACCGATGCATCTGCCGCCCAATTTATTCAAAATATTTTTGCATCTAGAAATTTCAGGGTCTACACAAATTCCGATCCCATCGGGGTGGAGTTGGGCGGTACGCTCAAAAACGTGATTGCGATCGCCGTTGGTGCTTGTGATGGATTAAACCTCGGTACAAATGCCAAATCTGCATTAATTACGCGATCGCTGATTGAAATTATTCGGGTTGGCGTTTACTTTGGGGCGCAACCTGAAACATTTTGGGGCTTGTCTGGCTTAGGCGATCTCTTAGCAACTTGCAATAGCAATCTCAGTCGTAATTATCAAGTGGGCTATGCGATCACGCAGGGTAAAAGCCTCGAAGAGGCGATCACAAATGTGCAAGGTACGGCTGAAGGTGTAAATACGGCGAATGTGTTAATCGAAATTAGCGATCGAGAAAAAATTAGCGTACCTGTATCACGTTATGTTTATCGGTTACTGCAAGGAGAAATTACCTTACAACAAGCAGTTGAAGGACTAATGGAACGCGATCTCAAACCAGAGAATTAGATACTTATCTTAAAACTATGAATGATCTACATATTGTTTCTGCTAAATGGCTTCACGAAAATCTTCACGATCCCCAAGTGGTTGTAGTGGATTGTCGGTTTTCGTTAATAGATATAGAACTAGGTCGTAAACAATATCAAGAGAAGCACATCGAAGGTGCTTATTATCTTGATCTTAATCTTGACTTGTCTAGTCCTGTTCAAAAACATGGTGGCAGACATCCTCTGCCCGATTTTGACAAACTTGCCAAAAAGCTTTCGCAAATAGGTGTAAATTCAAGCGAAACTATGGTGGTTGTCTATGATGACTCACGATTTGCTTTTGCTTCAAGACTTTGGTGGCTTTTGCGATATATGGGACATGAGCAAGTAGCAGTTTTAGATGGAGGCTTTGCAGGATGGCAATCCCTAAACTATTCCGTTAGCTCAGAGATTCCTCAACAAAGAGTTGGGAAGTTTACCCCCAAATTACAAACTGAATGGGTTGTTGATATCGAAACAGTCAAAGCAAGAAAAGATTTACCAGAAGTAGTTTTAATTGATTCGCGAGAAGGCGATCGCTATCGGGGTGAGCGCGAACCGATCGATCCCATCGCTGGTCATATCGAAGGTGCAGTCAATTATCCTTGGATGGAAGTTACCAATGAGCAAGGTTTTGTAATTGAGAATCAAAGCGATCGCTGGCAGGACGTGAAAAATGCTCAAGAAGCGATCGTCTATTGCGGTTCAGGTGTGACAGCTTGCGTGAATCTTCTATCACTGAAGCTTGCGGGAATTGAGACAGGCAGACTCTATGCAGGAAGTTGGAGCGATTGGTGTTCGTATTTAGTCTAATTGAGAATAGGGGCGATCGCTAGCTTCTCAAACTTGCTTTATTGCAATGCTAATATTTGGTGATGTTTGATAATATTTGTAAATTTCTTGCTGAAACTTATTCTGCCGACATTGCCTCATGGCTTTTCGGTGAGCCAATCCCACTTGCCCAAGTCCAACCACAAGAGTTAGCGGTTGAGCCAATTCGTGCCGATAGTTTGATCTTGCTAGAAGCGGAAGGATTACTACTACATTTAGAATTTCAAACCAAAGCCGATCCACAAATTCCGTTTAGAATGTTGGACTATTGGGTGCGTGGCAAAAGGCGCTTTCCTGATAAAAAGATGCGTCAAGTTGTAATTTACCTGAAGGAAACAAGTTCAGATGTGGTTTTTCAAGACAAGTTTGAGGAAAGCACAACTCACCACGCATTTGAAGTGATCAGGCTATGGGAACAACCCCTTGCTAATTTTTTAGAATTTACGGGTATGTTACCCTTTGCTATACTTGTAAATGCGGGTAATAAAGAGCGCTTATTACAAGATATTGCTCAAAAAATTGATGAAATCCCTGAGCAAAAAACACGTCAAACTATTGGAGCCGCAACTTTTGTTTTGGCTGGTCTGGTTTTAGAAGAAAATATCATTAAGCAAATTTTGAGGAGAGATATCATGCGCGAGTCAGTGACATATCAAGCAATTCTTCGTGAAGGTCGCCAAGAAGGTCGCCAAGAAGGTCGCCAAGAAGGTCGTCAAGAAGGTCGCCAAGAGGGTCGCAAGGAAGGTCGCAAGGAAGGTTTAGTTGCGATTGTTTTAAGATTGCTAACCCACAAGTTTGGAACTTTGCCGCCAAAGCTGCATACTAGAATTACGCGATTACATATCCCTCGCTTAGAGAGTCTTGCTGAAGCGATTTTGGATTTTCAGAGTCTTGCGGATTTGGAGCTTTGGTTTAGCAAGAAGAAATAGTTTCACATGCTGAGTTCATCGGGTGTTTCAATAGTAATTTGTATGGGTTAACCTCCTATGTCGGTCATCAAAAGAAACCTGTAAATGCATAGATCCCCGACTTTTTCTCAGCAAGCAAGGACAATTTACAAATTCACAAAAAAAGTCGGGGATCTTAACCTGCGCTTTTTAAGTTTTCTTAGCTATTTAATATTCGCTAATTTGACAGCTATTTTAAACTTTTCTCTAATTTGCTTACTATTTCAAATTTTTTTCCTTTTTCCTTTCAATTAGCCTCCTAGTTTCTTAATCTGATTTTGAGCATCTTCATAATCTGCGGTCTTGCCTTGCTGTTGATAAAGCCGTGCTGATTCTTGATAATCGGCGATCGCTCCTTGTTTGTCTCCTAGTGCAGACTTCACATTCCCGCGATTGTTGTAAGCAAAAGCAAAATCAGGCTTGATGCGGATGGCTTCGTTGTAGTCGGTGATCGCTCCTTGTTTGTCTCCTAATTCAACCTTCGCATTCCCGCGACCGTAATAAGCATTAGCATTTTTTGGATTGAGGCGAATGGCTTCGTTGTAGTCGGCGATCTCGCCCTGTTTGTCTCCTAAGCTATACTTCGTAATCCCTCTATTGAAATAAGCATCAGCATAATCAGGCTTGAGTCGGATAGTTTCGTTGTAGTCGGCGATCGCTCCTTGTTTGTCTCCTAAGCTATACTTCGTAATCCCTCTATTGAAATAAGCATTAACATAATTAGGATTGAGACGGATAGCTTCGTTGTAGTCGGCAATTGCTCCTTGTTTGTCTCCTAAGTCATCCTTTGCATTCCCACGACCAGTGTAAGCATCAGCTTTTTTAGGATTGATGCGGATGGCTTCGTTGTAGTCGGCGATCGCTCCTTGTTTATCTCCTAATTCATATTTAACTGCCCCGCGCAAAAGGTAAGCATCAGCGTTTTTAGGATTGAGGCGGATAGTTTCGTTGTAGTCGGCAATCGCTCCTTGTTTGTCTTCTAATCCATACTTCGCAATACCTCTACCGCGATAATCTTCAGCCGTCTTAACTTGCAAATTAATTGCTGTTTTAAAATCTCTATCAGCACTATCTTTTTCGTTAAGAAGTTTGAAGGCTAAACCACGTTTAGCATAAGCAAGAACTAAATTAGGATTGAGGCGGATGGCTTCGTTGTAGTCAGCGATCGCTCCTTGCCTGTTCCCTTTGTTGAGGGCAGACTCTGCTTTTTTAAAGTATTCTTCGGGTGTAATAATAATAGGAGCAGACTTAGGCTGAGCAGGCATAACAAAGGCAGCCGCTAAAAATACAATCAAAACTACAACTACAATAATTACAACTATAAAAATTTTATTTAATTTTTTTTTTATAGTTGCTTGTTCATTGATTACTGCATGTTCAATAATTTCTCCTCTCTTTCTTAAAATGAGAATCTTGGTTGCTTCATCATTAGCGAGATCGAACTCGATCGCCGCCTTTCCCCATTTAAAAGCACTTTCATAACCTTTCCCCGCCCCGATCGCATCATAAAACCCCTGCGAAAACTTAATCGCCACATTATCCTCAACCACATCACGCATTCCAATCGCAAAGGAAATATTTGCTGATATCGCATCACCCTGTACATCTGAATAACAAGCATTCAACACCACACATTCCAGATGTTCATCGCAAAGTTGCAACAAATTTGCCAGTGGTTGCGCGGGAACAAATTTAATTTCATTAGAATTAGTCGAACGCGATCTCACCTCACCACTATTAGAACGATAGATCGCCCCCGCCGACTCATCACTCACAAATAGCAAACCCTGCTCTCCCGAACCGTGACCACTAAAATGCAAAACATGGGGTTCCAAATCCAACAAAGCACGCCGCAATTCTGAAGGGGTAGCCGCCAGACGATATTCCACCACGAAATTATCACGTTTGCGCGATCGCCTTAATGCCTCTTGGATGGTTTTTACCTCATGGTCTAACTTCAGAGGCGACGATCCTAACGGATTAGCTGCTACCACCAAAATCCTAACGCGATCACCCGACTGTTCAAGTCTTGCCGCAATACCAATGTTGAGGTTTTGAACATTTACCGTTCCACCTTGAACGTTAATACCAAGTTTTTCGGCTAAAGGATCGGTCATAAAGGTAAATATTATCTGACTAAACCAATTATGATTAATTTCTTAAATAATTACAAGGCTACGCAGTTTTCACAAGCAAATCTGCGATCGGCATTACACACCAATTTTTGTCATGGCTTCTCTACAATTCAACTTAACTTTTAAACTATCGCGATCGTTGCTAACCCTTGTAGAGAGCGAATCAATACCTCTAAGTTTCTGACTTTAACTAAAAAAGCTTAAAATAAGTTCAGGATGGTTGCTAGCTATACTAATTGATTGCAAGGATTATGGATAAAAAGTCGTGGCTAGCCAAACGAAGCAAGTAGGTAGAAGTTTTGATACTTCTCTAGATATCTCTAAGTATGAAGCGAAGACACAGGAAATCGCCAAGAAGATTTTAAGTGGCAATGAAAAAGGTTCCTTTTGGTCAAAATTATCGCAGATTAAGGATGAATTGCGCCTTGATGACAAGCTCATGGCTTGGACGATGGAAAATGAAGGCTTACGAGTGCAGTTATTCCGATTGATCGACTGCTTGCCAGCATTGCAGAGCAAAGCCGAGATTGCGCGACATATGCAGGAATATCTCGCCAGTGATGCCGTAGAAGTTCCTGCGCTGCGTGCCTTGTTGAATTTCAGTACCGACAATCCTAATTCGATTACAGCTACGGCTGCCGCAACAACCCTATCGACAGCCGTGGGGACTCTGGCTAAGCGCTATATTTGCGGTGAAAATTTGAATGAAGCCACAAAATCAATTGAGAAACTAAGGCGCGATCGCTTTGCTTTTACGATGGATTTGCTCGGTGAGGCAGTGATTAGCGAACTAGAAGCAGGTGAATATCTCAATCGCTACATTGCGATGATGGAGGATTTGTCTAATAAAGCAAAGAATTGGGGCTTGATTGATCAGATTGATAAAGCTGACAGTGAGCAATTAAAACGGGTTCAGGTTTCCGTAAAATTGAGTGCATTCTATTCCCAATTCGATCCCCTCGATCCTGTCAAAACCACAGAGAAAGTCAGCGAACCAGCGAGAATTTTATTGCGTAAAGCGCAAACTTTAGGCTGTGGTATCCATTTTGATATGGAGCAGTATGAATTCAAATCTCTCACATTGCAAATTCTCAAACAAGTCTTAATGGAGCCAGAATTCTGCGATCGCACGGATGTGGGAATTACGCTGCAAGGCTATTTGCGCGATAGTGAACAGGATTTATTAGAACTAGTCGAATGGGCTAAGCAACGCGGTAAGCCTGTGACTGTGCGCCTAGTCAAAGGAGCCTACTGGGATCGGGAGACTATTCGTTCCTATCAACAGGGCTGGGCTATTCCTGTATTCTCCGATAAAGTTTCCACTGATGCCAATTACGAGCGCTTGATTCAGATTCTCTTAGAAAATCATCAATATCTCTATGCGGCGATCGGTAGCCATAATGCCAGATCTTTAGCCAAGGCGATCGCTATTGTCCAAACCTTAAATATCCCTAGTCGTGCCTTTGAAGCCCAATGTCTCTATGGCATGGGTGACAAATTTGCTAAGGCGATCGCGGATATGGGTTATCGAGTGCGCGTGTATTGCCCCTTCGGTGATTTGATTCCTGGAATGTCTTACTTGATTCGCCGCTTGCTGGAAAATACTGCCAATAGTTCCTTTTTAAGAATTAGTGGTGAAGGTGTTGATGTCAGCAAATTGATTGCCGCGCCCGTGAAGACAGAACGAGATCAAAATTATAATGGCGCTCCTGCTCTGAATATTTTTGACGGTTTCGTAAATTCTAGCGATCGCGACTATGCGATTGATCAAGAACGGGAAGCAGCCCAAACTGCCTTAGAAAAAGTTCGCAATCAACTTGGCAAAACCTATTTACCAATTATTAACGGTCAAGCTGTAGAAACAGAAACCTATGTCGAATCCGTCAATCCTGCTAACTCATCGCAAGTAGTCGGCAAAATCGGTCTAGCCAGCATCGACCAAGCCGAAGCAGCAGTTAAATCTGCAAAATCCGCCTTTACCTCATGGAAGAAACTCAGCGCTAAAGAACGGGGTGACATTCTCCGTAAAGCTGCCGACATCATGGAAGAGAAGCGCGAAGAACTAATCGCGTGGATTTGTTATGAAGTTGCTAAACCGATCCGCGAAGGTGATGGCGAAGTTTCCGAAGCGATCGATTTCTGTCGCTACTATGCCAAAGAAATGGAACGCCTTGAATCGGGCGTACAGCGCAATCTCCCTGGGGAAGACAATACTTACATCTATCAACCTCGCGGCGTGGTAGTCGTGATTTCGCCTTGGAACTTTCCCTTTGCGATCGCCTTGGGTATGAGTGTGGCTGCGATCGCCGCAGGTAATACCGTGATCCTTAAACCTGCCGAACAATCCTCTGTAATTGGCGCAAAAATTGCTGAAGTTCTCAAAGCCGCAGGATTACCCACAGGCGTATTTACCTATCTTCCTGCCAAAGGTTCCACCGTTGGTTCCCATTTAGTCAAACATCCCGATGTGCATCTGATCGCCTTCACAGGCTCCCAACAAGTCGGCTGTCAAATCGTCACTGAAGCCTCCATTTTGCGCCCTAAGCAGAAGCACATGAAGCGCGTGATCGCGGAAATGGGTGGCAAAAATGGCATCATCATCGATGAAAGCGCCGACCTCGATCAAGCCGTAGTCGGCGTAATGAATTCCGCCTTCGGTTTCGCAGGTCAGAAATGTTCCGCTTGTTCCAGAGCGATCGTGTTGGCTCCTGTCTACGACAACTTCATGGAGAGATTAGTAGAAGCCACCCGTTCCCTAATTGTCGGTGAAGCTCACCTTCCAGACACTAAACTAAGCGCTGTGATTGATGCTGCTGCTCAACGCAATATCCAGAACTACATCGCTAAAGGTAAGGAAACCGCGAAATTAGCCTATGAAGGCGAAGTTCCCAATCATGGCTTCTATGTCAGTCCGACTATTTTTGGCGATGTCGATTCTGAAAGTGCGATCGCTCAAGAGGAGATTTTTGGTCCCGTATTGGCAGTAATCAAGGCGAATAGTTTTGATGAGGCATTAGCGATCGCTAATGGTACTGACTTCGCTCTTACTGGCGGCTTATATTCGCGCACACCTTCCCATATCGAACGCGCCTATCGCGAGTTTGAAGTGGGCAATCTCTACATCAATCGCGGCATCACAGGCGCTTTGGTAGATCGCCATCCCTTCGGCGGTTTCAAGCTAAGCGGTATCGGTTCCAAAGCTGGCGGACGCGATTATCTATTGCAGTTCCTAGAGCCAAGGTCAATCACCGAAAATACTCAACGTCAAGGCTTTGCGCCGCTTGATGGTATCGAGTAATTAAAGTTAGGCAAGGGGCTGAAGCCCCTTGCTTTTTGGGATATACTTTATAAGTGCTGTATCGCATCGCCTAAACCTATGACTCAGACAATAAAAAATAATGTCATTGCCTTTTGATACTTATCTCAAATCGATTCAGAAAAATCTGCAAAAGGGCAGTGAACGCAGTCATTATCCTGCTTTAAAGAATTTGATTGACGATCCTTTGCATGGAATTGATGCAGTAATTGAAGAAAAAGGGAATAAAGCAGGGATTCCTGATTTTACGGTAAAGCGGCGGGAGTTGTTGGTTGGCTATATTGAAGCAAAAGATGTTGGAATCGATTTAAAGCAGATTGAGAAAACTGAACAGTTGCAACGCTACTTAGAAGCTTTTCCCAACTTGGTACTAACCAATTATTTAGAATTTCGCTGGTATGTCGAGGGGAAATGTAGACAAACTGAGGTTCTTGCAGATCTTTCAACAAATTCTGGGGATGGCAAACTTCAAATTAAGAATGCTGACAAAATTGCAGCTTTACTCGATCAATTTCTCAACTATTCGGGCGAGATAATCAGTAAGCCCGAAGATTTAGCCCGACAGATGGCACGATTGACTAAAGCGATCAGATTAGCGACAACAACGGCTCTTGATGGAGAAGATAATAAGGGTGAGTTACATCAACTGAAACAGGGCTTTAGTGAGGTGTTGCTTCCTGATTTGAGCGATCCTGATTTTGCAGATATGTATGCTCAGACTATATCCTATGGACTATTTGCGGCACGAGTCGGTCATGCTCAAAATTCAGGTGGCGAGACGTTTACAAGACGCACGGCTGGGACTTATATTCCTGCGACTAATCCATTTCTGAAGCGGTTGTTTAATACGATTGTGGAGACGGATGCGGTTAGTAAAATTGATTGGGCGATCGATGATCTAGTGCTGCTGCTTTCTCAAGTAGATATGGGTAGCATTCTTGAGGATTTTGGGCGGCGCACTCGTCAGGAAGATCCCGTTGTCCATTTCTATGAGACGTTTCTAGCTGCTTTTAATGCCGCCTTACGAAAGAGTCGTGGTGTTTATTACACGCCTGAGCCAGTAGTTTCGTTTATAGTGCGATCGCTTGATGCCATTCTCAAGGAGAAGTTTGATTTACCTTTGGGGCTGGCGGATAATACGCGAGATCCTGTGACAAATAAGCCGAGAGTACAGATTCTCGATCCTGCAACGGGGACGGGGACTTTTTTGTATGAGGTGGTAAAGCAGATTTATCGCAATCTAGAAGAGATGGGGATGGGGAATCAGTGGGATAGCTATGTCAGTGAAAATTTGTTGGATCGCTTGTTTGGCTTTGAATTATTGATGGCTCCCTATGCGATCGCCCATTTAAAACTTGGTTTGCAACTTCAAGAACTTGGCTATAAGTTTAAAGGGAAGCAGCGTTTGGGAATTTATCTCACAAATACTTTGGACGAGGCTTTGAAGAAGTCAGAAATTCTCTTTGGTCAATTTGTCGCACAGGAAGCAAATGAGGCTTCAGTCATTAAGCGAGATACGCCTGTGATGGTGATTGTGGGTAATCCTCCCTATTCCTATCAATCAACAAATACGGGAGATTGGATTAGTGGATTGATACGCGACTATTATCAGGTTGATGGGTTGCCATTGGATGAGCGAAATCCTAAAGGTTTACAGGATGACTATGTGAAATTCATCAGGTTTGGGCAATGGCGAATCGATCGCACTGGTTCAGGAATTTTAGCTTTTATTACCAATCATGGCTATTTGGATAATCCCACATTTCGGGGAATGCGCCAAAGTTTAGATCAGACATTTGATGAGATTTACATCATGGATTTGCATGGTAATAGTAAGAAAAAGGAAGTCGCGCCCGATGGTTCGCCAGATAAAAATGTGTTTGATATTCAGCAAGGTGTGGCTGTTGCTATTATGGTTAAATATCCCAAGGAGAAATAAACAAGTGAGTAATTATGGCTATACATATTAAAGAGAGATTATTAGAAAGGATTGAAAAAGCTTCTGAGATTACACTTCAAGAGGTTTTAGATTTTTTGATGTTTATTGAATCAAAAAGAATTCAAACAGAGGAGTTGGAAATTAGTTTGTTGAGTGAGTCAGCTTTAGCAGAAGATTGGTTAACGCCAGAAGAGGATGAAGCATGGCAACATTTGTAAAAGGTGATGTAGTAGTAATTTAGGAATATTTAAAATGGCTAAAATTTATCACGCGCATCTATGGGGCTCACGGGAAAGTAAGTATGGGTATCTTTTAAAGAATGATGTAAATACAGTTGAATGGGAAGAGATTTTCCCCAATTCACCATTTTATCTTTTTATTCCTCAAAGCGAAAAATTTCGAGAAGAATATGAGAAAGGATGGCAACTTACAAACATTTTTGGTTTTCAGTCAATGGGAATTACTAGCGGTGATGATGAGTTTTTGTATGACTTTTCAGTTAGTGACTTAAAACAGAAAATTAATACTGAGCTTGAAAATAGTAAACTAATCAATACCGATAAATCTTTATTGAAGATGAAACGATGGGTTGGCAAAATTGTCGATAAAGATTGGAAAATGGCGCAATATCGACCATTTGATCGGCGAGCGATTTTATACTGTTCTCACATATTGGAAAGAGCAAGAACTAATCTTAATCAACAATTTCAGTTGCCTAATCTTGGATTAATTACAATTAGACGGACTAGAGAAAATATTAATAGTCAATTTTTTGTAACCGATTTAATAGCTGATAAAAGTATTGTTTCTTCTGCCGATAATGCCAACATATTCCCTCTTTATCTTCATCCAGATTTAGACCGTCAACAAGGCAGTTTATTAGAGGAGCCACCCACTAATTTATCACTAGATTTTCTGGCTTTACTCGAGTCTAAACTTGGTTATATCCCTAGACCTGAAGAAATTTTTTACTATATTTACGCAATTTTTCATAGCCCAACCTATCGATCGCGCTATGCCGAATTCCTAAAAATTGACTTTCCCCGTGTACCCATTACTAGCAACAAACAACTATTTCAAAACCTTAGCGAACAAGGTCAAGCGTTAGTTGATTTGCACCTGATGAAATCCAAAAAATTGAATAAATTAATCACAAAAATGGGTGGCAAAGGTGATAACGCCGTCACCGAAGTGACCTATAAAGCTATAGAAAAGAGGGTTTATATCAACAAAGAGCAATATTTTGAAAGAATTGAACAAGAAGTATGGGAATTTAAAATTGGTGGTTATCAAGTTCTTGATAAATGGCTAAAGGATCGCAAAAAAGCTAAGCGCAGTTTATCCTTTGATGATATTCTCCATTATCAAAAAGTTGTCGTTGCCCTTAAAGAAACAATGGAAATAATGCAAGAAATTGATCGCATCATTCCTAGCTTTCCAATAGAGTAAATCCTAATGGTCGCACCAATTTTACACAGTAGATAATCAGGTATAAAACAATGATTAAAAATCAAATTTTAGAAGCAATCAAACAAATGCCAAATAGCGATCCTCTAAACCTATGACTCAACCTATTGAACAAAAAATTAAATCACTCGCTCGTGCAGACGTTATGAAAA
Source organism: Pseudanabaena sp. CCNP1317 (assembly GCF_034931345.1). Classification (NCBI taxonomy): domain Bacteria; kingdom Bacillati; phylum Cyanobacteriota; class Cyanophyceae; order Pseudanabaenales; family Pseudanabaenaceae; genus Pseudanabaena; species Pseudanabaena sp. CCNP1317. The sequence continues at coordinate 124,388 of NZ_JAYGIF010000005.1, forward strand.
CGCTCTCCATGCATCGCCATGAACTAAAAAGACTCGGCGTAAAATCTTTGCGACTATTTGGCTCTGTCGCAAGAGACGAGGCAAGACCCGATAGTGATATTGATTTTCTGGTTGAATTTGTTAGCGATCCCTCATTCTTTGAACTATTTGAAGTACAGTATTTTCTTGAAAATGTATTTCATTGTAAAATTGATTTAGGAATGGAAGAATCATTAAAAGAACATTTAAGAGAACCAGTACTCAAGGATGTGATCCATGCCCTCTAGAGATTGGAAATCAAGAATCACAGATATTTTGCAAGCCGTCCAAGATATCGAGCAATTCACACAGGAGATGACCTTTGAAGAATTTAGCAAGAACAAGATGGTTGTCCAATCTGTGCTTTACAACTTCGTGATTATTGGTGAAGCATCCGCAAACATACCTGATGAAATCCAATCACCCGATCCCACAATTCCTTGGCGCAAAATGAGTGATATGCGAAACGTAATGGCACATGAATATTTCAAGTAAATCTTTCTATTGTTTGGCAAACAATTCACAGAAATTTATCGCCAATTTTGCCAAAACTGGAAAAGCTCATAGAGAATTCATGATGCTAAACCTATACCCCAGACTATTGCTCAAAAAACAACTCTGTGCGATCGCGGTCTTAATTTGTGTTTAGAAGAGGCGATCGCTTTTCATGAAATTCGATGATGTGTTGACATTGTGTATACAAAATCTTAGGATAAAGAAATTCATATTTTAGGTAAATTCCTATGTCTACCTTGATAGATAACACCACTTCTAGCCAAAATCGCGATGTAACGATTAACATCCGTGTCAAGCAAGAGAAACGGAATATCATTGATCGTGCTGCCGAAGTACAGGGTAAAACACGCTCTGAGTTTATGCTTGAGTCAGCATATCAGAAGGCGCAAGATGTTCTTTTAGATTGGGCTTTCTTTGATTTAGACTCATCGAAGTATCAGGAATTTACAGCATTATTGGATGGAGTTCCTCAACCAAATCAAAAGCTACAGAAGTTACTAACAACTAAATCTCCGTGGGAATAAGTTTAGATAATTTGCGATCGCCTGAAAAGCTTAATTCATCTCACCAGATCAAGGGGTTTGACTCTGGCAATAGTCAACTAGATGACTGGTTAAAGAACAGAGCAATTAAAAATGAAATGGAGGGTGCTTCGCGCACCTATGTTCTTTGTGCTGATAATGTTGTGATTGGTTTCTACTGCCTTGCTAATGGCTCAGTGGTTCAATCTGTCGCTACGGGTAAGGTGCGGCGGAATATGCCCGATCCGATTCCTGTAATGGTGCTCGGAAGGTTAGCTATTGATCGCAGTTGGCAGGGAAAAGGGCTAGGACGTGCCTTACTAAGGGACGCGATTTTAAGAACTCTACAAGCCTCTGAAATTGCGGGAATACGAGCTATCCTTGTCCATGCTATTTCTGAGAATGCGAAGGTTTTTTACGAGAAATGTGGGTTTACGGCTTCGCCTATCGATGAGATGACTCTCATGATTAGAATTAAAGATGCGATCGCGATATTCCAGTAAATCATAAATAAATTTTGTAAATTCTCTATCGAATCTCCTAAACGCATGACTCAGACTAAGCAAAAAACAACGCTGTGCGATCGCGATCTTAATTTGTGGTTAGAAGAGGCGATTTTTCACCCTAGATAATTCAAAAAACTATGATTAAAACTCAAATTTTAGAAGCAATCCAACAAATGCCGAATAGCGATCGCATCTATTGATTTATAATACCAACCAAAATTTGAGCTAATTCTTCAATATCTTCAGGAATTCGATACAGCGAAGCAATCTGTATTATCTTTTTTGATTGCACATCTAAGTATCCAAACTGCCAAACATTCCCAATCGTCACGGCTCCATAAAGTTCGTTCTGCCCCTCAGCTTCAGCGAAAGCAATTAATTCTACTGCTAGTTGGGTAAATCCTTTGGTAAGGTCATCATTCTTCGCCTCTACAACCAATAAATTATGAGTAGAACGTACAAGATAATCCAGATAACCTTTTAGCCAATTATTTACGTTTAATGGATATTCAATTCTTAATTGACAATTGCAATGGACTGTAACCGCAAGTAATAAAGGAGCAACGAGCGTTTCACGCCGAGCAGTTTCGCTGGTAAGTCGGATATGGGGTAAGAAGGATTCGATACGATCGCGTAATTCGGGAACCCAGTTTAGGGTTTCTTTTGTTTTCGGTAATGGAATGCGATCGCTAGCAAATGTATATCCAAATTCAGCCAGAATTTCGTCCGCACCGTAGGACATCTCGAAGTAGGAGCGAAAAGTATATGATTGATCAGCTTGGAGGATCGGTATTTTAGACATATATCTTTAATTCTTCACTGATAAATCCTTGGGTCGCTTAAGCCTATTATGCCATCGCATCGCTTAAACTGATGATACAGACTATTGTATAAACTTAACAAAAAATAACGCTTTGCGATCGCGATCGCAATTTGTGGTTATAAGAGGCGATCGGCAAAAACTTACATTTTGGTATGAGTATTTAGAAAACTATTGATATTTGCATGGATAAACAACAGAGAATTGCTCAAGCTATAAAGGATGTCATATCTAAAATGATGGATCGAGTAATGGATCGTGTTCTAATTACAGACCCTTTTATCAAAGAAAATCATCGAGCAAACAAACCACTTTATGCAGCATTAGTGCCTGACGAAATTTTTAAAGGTTCACATTTTGAGAGAAGATTTGTAACTCCATTTGGTCTTGTATGGGAAAAGTTAGCTCAAGTTGTTGCCCTAGAAGCTTATGGCAATTGCCAAATGGGGCATACAATTAGTGGTACAGTTGGGCAAGAGAGTCTGAGAAGAATTCAAGAAGTATTAAATAAATTAGAACATAGCAAAGGAACAAACAAAGTCAAACCTAATTGGATTGAAGAATTACACTATATTCAGGAAGGTGGTGGTAATCCGATTCCAGTAAGCGTAGTTTGTGATATTTTTATCCAGAATGAAGAAAATGGAAAGCGGTATGCCTTTGAGCTTAAAGCTCCATTACCAAATAGTGATCAAACAAAAGTAAGCAAAGAGAAGCTATTTAAACTTCTGGCAATGGAACCCAAGTTAGTTGATTACGCATACTTTGCCTTGCCATACAACCCTTACGGTCAAAAAGAAAACTATAAATGGGACTTTCCTATGCGATGGTTCAATATGCACAAAGATGAATCTGTATTGATAGGCGATGAATTTTGGGATCTGATTGGAGGTGAAGGCACTTACAACAATTTTATTCAGGAAGTCAATTCATTAGGGAAAGATTACAGAGAACGCATCTATCGTGAATTCTTAGGAATACAACCACCTCCAGATTTTGACGAGTATTTGTTGAAGTAGAAAAATGTAAGAGGAGATATCAAATGAATAACGCTAAATTTACCTTTATTGATCTTTTTGCTGGAATTGGCGGCTTTAAAATGGCATTAAGTAATAATGGTGGTAATTGCCTTGGATTTAGTGAAATAGATAAAGATGCAATAAACACATATTGTGACAACTTTCAAGTTGAATCGAGTTACAACTTAGGAGATATTACTAAAATCAAAGAGCTACCTGAGCACGACTTATTAACTGCTGGAGTTCCTTGTCAAAGTTGGTCTATTGCGGGTAAAAATTTAGGTTTTGATGATGATAGAGGACAATTATGGAATGACACGATTTATCTACTTCAACAATCTCAGCCAAAAGCCTTTATTTTTGAAAATGTGAAAGGCTTAGTTGATCCTCGCAATAAAAAAGCTTTATCATACATTTTAGAAAGAATTCAAAAATCAGGATATTACGCTAATTACTTTGTGATTAACTCATTTGATTATGGTGTACCTCAAAATAGAATTCGCATATACATAATTGGCTTTAAAGAAAAGAAGTACTTTCAAAGATTTATGCTACCTAAATGTATTGACAAGAAGCTAAAGCTTGGCGACATACTAGGCGTTGAAACAAAAAATTCAGCAGACAAAAGAACTATCCAAATGGACTTATTTGGAAATGTTGTTGAATCAAAAACAATGAGTCTTTCAAACACAAATGGATTTAATGACTATTTTTTATTTAATGATCTTAGAAATGGTCACACAACAATCCATTCATGGGATATTATTGACACCACTCAGCGTCAAAAAGATATTTGTTTGTTATTGCTTAAAAATAGACGTAAAAGTGCCTATGGAGAACTTGATGGGAATCCATTGTCATTAGAACATTTTCAGGATCTAGATTCATCCATTAATCAAGATGAAATTAATCAACTAATTCAATTAGAAATCTTAAAGTCCGAAGAGTACAGTTTCACTATAAAAGACTATAGTACTAGCAATCTCACAAAAGAAGAGGAAATACTACTTTCATTTGCAAACGATCACAAAATTATCATTGATAATTTAAATACTCAAAGGATATTTAAAACTGAGAAAATATCCATTGAAAAAACTATTGAATCTCTTAGGGGAAAAAGAATTATTGAATGTCATGAGGTTCGTTATGATTTTAAAAATACTAAGATAAGCACAGGATTATTTGGCGTGAATCGTATATTCTTACCAAGTTCGGATATTTTCCCAACTTTGGTGGCAAGTGACACGAATGATTTCATAACTTTAAAGACTATAGAAGCCTCAAATCATGAGGAATTTAAAAATAAATTTATCCAAGAAATATATAAGCCTAAAGCATTTAGAAGGATTACTAAAAGTGAAGCTTGTTTAATACAGGGATTTCCTAAAGATTTTAAATTGCCAGAATCAAGAGCAAAATGGATGAAATTAATCGGTAATAGTGTTTCAGTTCCTGTAATCGATAAGTTATGCAAAGCAATTATTGAAACTGGTGTATTTGAAAATAGGCAACCCATTGATTTAGGTAATATCGATGAAAAGAAAGCAGTTGTTTCTCTTTGTGCATAGTATTTTTTAAATAAGTGGGTAAAAAATGATGATTAAAAATCAAGTCTTAGAAGCAATCAAACAAATGCCGAATAGCGACGTATCAGAGGTAATTGAATGAACCAGACTATTGATCAGAAAATAACGCTGTGCGATCGCGATCGCTATTTGTGGTTATAAGAGGCGATCGCTTTTCATAAAATTCGACAATGTATTACATTGTATATACAAAATATTAGAGTAAAGAAGTTCCTATTTTAGGTAAATCCCTATGTCTACCTTGATAGATAACACCTCTTCCAGTCAAAATCGAGATGTAACGATTAACATCCGTGTGAAATAAGAGAAACGGAATATCATTGATCGTGCTGCCGAAATACAGGGTAAAATGCCCTCTGAGTTTATGCTTGAGTCATCATATCAGAAGGCGCAAGATGTTATTTTAGATTGGGCTTTCTGATATGATGACTCATCGAAGCATCAGGAATTTATAGCATTATTGGATGGAGTTCCTCAACCAAATCAAAAGTTACAGAAGTTACTAACAACTAAATCTCCGTGGGAATAAGTTTAGATAATTTGCGATCGCCTGAAAAGCTCAATTTATCTCACCAGATCAAGGGATTTGACTCTGGCAATAGTCAACTAGATAACTGGTTAAATAATAGAGCGATCAAAAATGAATAAGAACTCTACAAGCCTGTGAAATTGTGGGAATACGAGCTATCCTTGTCCATGCTATTTCTGAGAATGCGAAGGTTTTTTACGAGAAATGTGGGTTTACGGCTTCGCCTATCGATGAGATGACTCTCATGATTAGGATTAAAGATGCGATCGCGATAAACAGTTTGACGCTCACGACCAGAAGCAGGTATGCGATTGTAAAAGCTTCGGATTCAACAGCTACAGTAAAGTTAAACGGCACGGAGTGCCACATCCCATGACTACATTGGTTCTAGTCGGATGAGTTGCCCCGCTTGTTCGTCAGTGAGAATATAAATAAATCCATCTTTCCCCTGTCGCACATCACGCACCCTTTGACCGATGGGAATCTTCTCTTGCACCACTGTTTGATTACCATCTATTTGGATGCGAATAACTTCTCTAGATACCAAACCTCCCGCAAATAGATTACCTTGCCAATTAGGAAAGCGATCGCCACGATATATAGCGGTTTTCAAATGAGCAAGAGCAAGGTAAAATGGAGAGAAAATGCAAACAGGAAAAGCGTATTCACAGGATTTGAGAGAACGAGTAATCGCAGGGTATCAAAAAGGAAAAACCACGATGAAA